>NZ_JBIAUK010000009.1:0-247026 GCF_042892775.1 Streptomyces sp. NPDC001717
GGCCACCCAGATCAAGTGGGGCCTGGACTACATGAACTCCCGCTACGGCAGCCCCGTCGAGGCCTGGAACTTCTGGTCCGCCAACCACTGGTACTGAGCCGCCACAAGCAAATGCGCCACGCGGCAGCAGACATACGAAGGCCCCGGTGGCCGGCCTCCCCAGGTCCGGCCCCCGGGGCCTTCTGCATCCCATCCCACAGGGTTCGAGTGGCCCGCTCGCGGGCTCAGGCGCTCACAGCCGCTGGATGATCGTCCCGGTCGCGAGCGCACCGCCCGCACACATGGTGATCAGCGCGAATTCCTTGTCGCGGCGTTCCAGTTCGTGCAGCGCGGTGGTGATCAGCCGGGCGCCGGTGGCGCCGACGGGGTGGCCGAGGGCGATGGCGCCGCCGTTGACGTTGACCTTCTCCAGATCCTGGTCGAAGACCTGGGCCCAGCTGAGGACGACGGAGGCGAAGGCCTCGTTGATCTCGACGAGGTCGATGTCCTTGAGGGACATCCCGGCCTTGCCGAGCACGGCCCGTGTGGCGTCGATCGGCCCGTCCAGGTGGTAGTGCGGGTCGGCGCCGACCAGGGTCTGGGCGACGATGCGGGCGCGCGGCTTGAGCTTGAGGGCGCGGGCCATCTTGCGGGAGGCCCACATCACGGCGGCGGCGCCGTCGGATATCTGCGAGGAGTTCCCGGCCGTGTGCACGGCGGTCGGCATGACCGGCTTGAGCCGGGCCAGGCCCTCCATGCTGGTGTCGCGCAGGCCCTCGTCGCGGTCGACCAGGCGCCACATGCCCTGCCCGGCGGCCTGCTCCTCCTCGGTGGTGGGCACCTGCACGGCGAAGGTCTCGCGCTTGAAGCGCTCCTCCGCCCAGGCGGTGGCGGCCCGCTCCTGCGAGAGCACTCCGAGGCGGTCGACGTCCTCGCGCGTCAGGCCCCGGTTGCGGGCGATGCGCTCGGCGGCCTCGAACTGGTTGGGCAGGTCGACGTTCCACTCGTCCGGGAACGGCTTTCCGGGCCCGTGCTTGGATCCCGAGCCCAGCGGGACGCGGCTCATGGCCTCGACCCCGCAGGCGATGCCGATGTCCATGACCCCGCCGGAGATCATGTTGGCCACCATGTGGTTGGCCTGCTGGGAGCTGCCGCACTGACAGTCCACGGTCGTCGCGGCGGTCTCGTACGGGAGGCCCATGGCGAGCCAGGCGTTGCGGGCGGGGTTCATCGACTGCTCGCCGGCGTGGGTGACGGTGCCGCCGACGATCTGCTCGACGCAGTCGGGCTGGATTCCGGTTCGGGCGAGCAGTTCGCGGTACGTCTCGCCGAGCAGGTAGGCGGGATGGAGGTTGGCGAGCGCGCCCCCGCGCTTGCCGATGGGGGTGCGTACGGCTTCGACGATGACGGGTTCCGCGGCCATGAGCTCGTCCTCTCCTGCACTGTGCCGGCGCGGCGGGCCGTCCCGGCGGCCCCGCCCGAACTAGTACGCGTTCTAGTTCTCCCCGCAGTTTTATGACCTGCGGCCCCTCCACGCAAGGGTCTTGCACGCGGCCTGCACGGATTCCACACGCAACAGGTGCTGCGCCAAGCCTTGTCACTTCTAGAACTCGTTACTACCTTCAAGCCAACATCTGATGGGCCGTCAGACTTTGGAGTCGCCCGATGTCCTGCCCCGCGCTGCCCGAAGGCTTCGACGCCACCGACCCCGACCTGCTCCAAAGCCGGGTCCCGCTGCCGGAGTTCGCGGAACTGCGGCAGACCGCACCGGTGTGGTGGTGCCCGCAGCCCCGCGGCGTCACCGGTTTCGACGACGAGGGCTACTGGGTCGTGACCCGGCACGCGGACGTCAAGTACGTCTCCACGCACCCGGAGCTCTTCTCCTCGACCATCAACACGGCGATCATCCGGTTCAACGAGCACATCCAGCGTGATGCCATAGATGCCCAGCGTCTGATCATGCTGAACATGGATCCGCCGGAACACACCCGTGTACGTCAGATCGTGCAGCGCGGATTCACCCCGCGCTCCATCCGCGGCCTGGAGGACGCCCTGCGTGACCGGGCCCGGAAGATCGTCGAGGAGGCGGTGGCGGCCTCGGCGGACGGCAGCTTCGACTTCGTCACGCAGGTGGCCTGCGAACTCCCGCTCCAGGCCATCGCCGAGCTGATCGGCGTGCCGCAGAAGGACCGCGCCAAGATCTTCGACTGGTCGAACAAGATGATCGCGTACGACGACCCGGAGTACGCGATCACCGAGGAGGTCGGCTCCAACGCGGCGGTGGAGCTGATCGGTTACGCCATGAACCTCTCCGCCGAGCGCAAGGAGTGCCCCGCCCAGGACATCGTCACGCAGCTCGTGGCGGCCGAGGGCCAGGGCAACCTGGGCTCCGACGAGTTCGGCTTCTTCGTGCTGCTGCTGGCGGTCGCGGGCAACGAGACCACCCGCAACGCCATCAGCCACGGCATGCACGCCTTCCTCACCCACCCCGAGCAGTGGGAGCTGTACAAGGCGACCCGGCCGTCCACGGCCGCGGAGGAGATCGTGCGCTGGGCCACCCCGGTGGTGTCGTTCCAGCGCACCGCCACCCAGGACACCGAACTGGGCGGCCAGAAGATCAAGGCGGGCGACCGGGTGGGGATGTTCTACTCCTCCGCCAACCACGACCCCGAGGTCTTCGAGAACCCGGACGTCTTCGACATCACCCGCGACCCGAACCCGCACCTGGGCTTCGGCGGCGGCGGTCCGCACTTCTGCCTCGGCAAGTCCCTGGCCGTCCTGGAGATCGACCTGATCTTCAACGCGCTCGCCGACGCCCTGCCCGACCTGCGCCTTACCGGTGACGCCCCGCGGCGACTGCGCGCGGCGTGGCTGAACGGCATCAAGGAGCTCCGGGTCAGCCACGGCTGACCCGTGAACCAGGACGGCAGGGGCCTCCTCCTCCCACGCCCCGGCCCCTGCCGTCCGTCGGCACCGCGATCCGCACCGGCTCCGGAATCCGCTTCGACTGCGGAATCCGCTTCGACTCCGGATCCGCGCCCGCCCCCGAGTGGCGGCGCCGTCACGACCGGCGGATCCTGACAGCACGCGGCGATCCACCGACGGGGTGCCGGGGCGGACTGCCAGTCGCCCCGGCACCCCGTCGGCGTTCGGCCGCCACCCGCCGTCACTCCAGGCGAGGGAGCCGCCATGTCAGCCGTCATCTCCAACACCGCGTACGACGAGCTCGCCAAGGCCTTCCGGGGACCGCTCGTGCGGCCCGGCGACGACGGTTACGAGGAGGACCGCCGGGTCTGGAACGGCTCCGTTGACCGCCGTCCCGCCCTCATCGCCCACTGCACCGGCGCCGCCGACGTGATCGCCGCCGTCCGGTGCGCCGGCCCCTCCGGACCCGCGGCCGGACTGCCCCTGGCGGTGCGCAGCGGCGGTCACAGCTTCCCGGGGCAGTCGGTGTGCGACGACGGCATCGTCATCGACCTGTCCCTGATGAAGGGGATCCGGGTCGATCCCGAGGCCCGGACGGTGCGGGCCCAGGCCGGGGTGCTGCTCGGCGAACTGGACCACGAGACGCAGGCCTTCGGGCTGGCCGTGCCCGCCGGGATCGTCACCCACACGGGGCTGGCGGGACTCACCCTCGGCGGCGGCATCGGCTGGCTGATGCGCAAGTACGGCCTCACCATCGACCAGTTGCTCTCCGTCGACCTGGTCACCGCCGACGGCACCCTCTTGAAGGCGAGCGCGGACGTCGACCCGGACCTCTTCTGGGGGGTGCGGGGCGGCGGCGGCAACTTCGGCATCGTCACGGAGTTCGAGTTCCGGCTCAACCCGGTCGGGCCCGTCGTACTGGCCGGCCCCGTCGCCTGGCACATGGCGGATTCGGCGCGCCTGCTGCGCTTCTACCGCGAGTGGATCACCGACGTACCGGACGACCTGACCACGGCGGTGGTGCACCGCAAGGCGCCGTCGCTGCCGTACGTCCCGCCCGAGCTGCACGGGAAACCGGTGGTCATGGTGGTGTGCTGTTACGCCGGGCCGGTGGAGGAGGGCGAGCGGGTGCTGCGGCCGCTGCGCGCGTGGGGGCCGCCGCCGGTGCTGGACCTGTGCGCGCCGAAGCCGTTCGTCCAGCACCAGGCGATGTTCGACCCGTCGTTCCCGCACGGCCGCTGGTACTACTTCAAGTCCTGCGACGTGGACCGGCTCGGCGACGAGGTCATCGACGTCACCGCCGAGCACGCGGCGCGGATCGTGTCTCCGCTGACCGCCTTCCCGATCTTCCAGCTGGGCGGAGCGATCGGCCGCGTCGGCGAGGAGGAGACGGCCTTCGGCAGGCGCACCGCCGGCCACACGTTCAACATCAACGGAACGTGCGAGGGCGCCGAGGGCTTCGAGCGGGAGCGGGAGTGGGCGCGCGGCCTGTGGTCGGCGCTCGCCCCGCACCAGACCGGCGTGTACGCGAACTTCCTGATGGAGGAGGGCGAGGACCGGGTGCGCGAGGCGTACGGGCCCGAGAAGTACCGGCGGCTGCGGGAACTCAAGCGCCACTACGACCCGGGCAACCTCTTCCGCCTCAACCAGAACATCCCGCCGGCCGTCAGGGGCAGTTGACGGGCGGGTTGCCGGAAGCCACCCGGCACAGGTCGATCCCGGTTCCGCCGTCGACGAGTCCGGCGTTCGGGCCGACGCGGACGAGGTCGTTGTCATCGCCGCCGAGGACCTGGCCGGTCGGGGCGACACCGATGTCGGCCGTGATGTGGTCGCTGCCCGCACCACCGGCCACGGTGCCCGCGACGGTGCCGGTGATGACGATGTAGTCACTGCCGCCCAGGCCGTCGACCCGGTCGCCCGGAGCGAGGGCGCCGCAGCGGATGAGGTCGGCCCCGGCGGTCCCGAGGACGGTCGTACCGGTCACGGGACGGCCGTTGACCGTGCAGGAGGCCACGGCGTGGGCGGGCGTCACGGTCAGGGCGAGGGGAGCGATCGAGAGGGTGGCGGCGCAGAACGCACGCGTCATGTGTCTGATCATGCGATGAGTGACACACGGTTGCCATGCGGTCGCAATCCGGCACGGGCGACGACTCTTCCGACGGGGTCGACAAGCCACCCGGACGGGCCACGGGCCCGTGCCCTCGCCCGGGCCTGCCCTCGCCCGGGGCACGGGCACGGGCCCCGGACGCCGCACGGGTCCGGCCGTCCGTTGCCCGCACCGTCACCGAACGGCCCCCAAACCTCGTGCCCCCGGCACCGGCGCCCGGCCAGAGCACTAGCTCCGGGCGGCGGCCTTGACCTGCGTATCCGTACCTTCCAACGCTCCGGTCCGCTGCGCCGGCACCGTCAGCTGGAGCCGGCGCGGCCCCGACAGCACGTACACGAGCCCGAAGCCCGCGCAGACCACGACCGCGCCGCCCACGGCGTCCAGCACCCAGTGGTTGGCCGTGGCCACGATCGCGCACACCGTGATCAGCGGGTGCAGCACGCCGAGCAGCTTCTGCCAGCCCTTCGGCGCCAGCACCACGATCACGATCCCGCACCACAGCGACCAGCCGAAGTGCAGCGAGGGCATCGCCGCGTACTGGTTGGAGATCGCGGTCATCGCCCCGTACGACGGGTTCGCGAGGTCCTGCGGCCCGTGCACGGTGTCGATGAAGCCGAGCCCGGGCATGAGGCGCGGCGGTGCGAGCGGGTAGAGCCAGAAGCCTATGAGCGCGAGGACGGTGGCGAGGCCGAGGGAGGCCCTGGCCCAGCGGTAGTCCCCGGGGCTCCGCCAGTACAGCACCGCCAGGATCGTCAGCGGGATCACGAAGTGGAAGGAGGTGTAGTAGAAGTTGAAGAACGCCTCCAGCCAGGGCGTGTTCACCACGGCGTGGTTCACGGCGTGCTCGATGTCGATGCCGAGCGCCTTCTCGATGCCGTGGATCTGGCTGCCGTTGCCCTCGGCGAGCGAGCGGCTCGTGGGCGCGGCGGCCCGGATGTGGGAGTACAGGGAGTATCCGACCCGTATCAGCAGCAGTTCCAGCAGCAGGTTCGGGCGGGACAGCACGCGCCGCCAGAACGGCAGCAGCGGCACCCGCGCCCACCGGGCGGCCGCCGGGCGGCCGTAGCCGGTGGGGACGGGCTCGCGCCAGTACGGCGAGGAACGCGGCAGGAACGGCACGGCGCAGGCCGCCGCCAGCGCGGTCAGGAGCAGCACGTTGTCCCGTACGGGCGCCAGCGCCACCAGGTTCGGCAGCAGCACGTCGCTCGGCAGGGTCAGGGCCAGGACCACGGCGACCGGCCACACGGGCCGGTCGGCGGCCCGCTTGCCGACCTTGCCCGCCACCGCGAGCAGCACCCACAGCATCTGGTGGCGCCAGCCGGTCGGGCACACGGCGACGGCCACGCAGCCGGTGATGGCGACGGCGAGCAGCATCTGGCCGTCGCGCGCGTAGCGGGCGGCGCGGCGCAGCCCGAGGTAGCCGACGGTGCCGGCGAGGGCGAGGTAGAGCAGGATCTCGACCGGGCCGGTCAGGCCGAAGCGCAGGAGCGCGCCGTGCAGGGACTGGTTGGCGAGCCCGTCGGGGGCGCCGCCGAGGCCGGTGCCGGCCAGGTGCCTCACCCAGTACGTCCACGAGTCGCGCGGCAGGGCCGCCCAGGACAGCGCGGTGGCTCCGGCGAAGGTCAGGGCGGCGGAGCTCGCGGTCGGGCGCCGCCCGGCGAGCCACAGCAGCGGGGCGAACAGCAGCAGGGCGGGCTGGAGGGCGGCGGCGAGGCCGAGGAGGAATCCGGCCGGGCGCTCGCCGGGCACGCGGAACACGGCCAGGAGCACCAGCAGCACGGGCAGCACGGCCGTCTGCCCCGGCGAGGCGGCCTCGCGTACGGGCAGCGAGACCATCAGCAGCGCGGTCAGCACAGGCGCGGCCAGCAGCGCGGTGCGGCGCGGCACGGGATCGGGCAGGCCGCGCGCGGCAACGAGCCCGATGGCGGCCACGAACAGCAGCGTCACGGTCGTCCAGGCCAGCTCCAGCGAGGGCGCGGCGAGGGCGGTGAACGGCTTCAGCACCAGCCCGGCGAAGGGCGTGCCGGTGAACTGGCCGGCGTCGTACAGGGTGCCGGGCAGGCTGCCGGGGAGGTGGACCCCGCTCAACCACTCGCCCGGTGGCACGCGCAGCACGGCGGCGGCCTGTCTGACGGCGAGCACTCCCGCCAGCATCCACAGGAGGAGGCGAGCGGCCGCGAGCCTGCCACTACCGCCTATGACTCCGGCATGTCCGTGTCCACCACTGTGCTCCGCCGCGTTAGCCACGCCTCGCCGGCCTCCCGCCCAATTGACCGCAACCCCGACTTCGCCTGGCTGCCGCGTTTCATACCGCGTTTCATACCGCGCTGTTCATTACCCGGACGACGATATCCCGGGTCGGATACCTAGGATGGCCCGCATGAGCATCGTGAAGATCAACGCGCTGACCGTACCTGCCGAACAGCGGGAGGTGCTGGAGCAGCGGTTCGCCTCCCGGGCCGGGGCCGTGGAGTCCTCGGACGGGTTCGAGTGGTTCGAGCTGCTGCGCCCGGTGGAGGGCACCGACCAGTACCTCGTGTACACGCGGTGGCGGTCCGAGGAGGACTTCCAGGCGTGGATGGAGGGGCCGATGAAGGCGGCTCACCAGGGCGGCGGCGAGGGCGGCGGCGAGCGTCCGAAGCCGGCGGCTTCCGGGTCCTCGGTGTGGTCGTTCGAGGTCGTGCAGCAGGCTGCTCCGAAGAAGGCCTGAAGCCGGCGCGCAGTGAGGCCCGGGGCGCCCGCCCCGGGCCTCACTCCTTTGATCCCTTCTCTTCTCTCTTCTCTCCGCTCTCCGCCCTGCCGCTCAGCTCCAGAAGGCGTCTTCCTCGTCGATGTCCTGGGTGCACTCGTCGATGTCGGTGATCTTGCCGCCGACGATCGTGAAGAAGAGGCCTTCCTGGACCTCGATGCCCCGGTCGCCGCGGTCGGCCTTCAGCGTGTGGAACGACATGACGTGCCCGCGCCCGTCCGCCAGCACCGCGTGCAGGTCGATCGTGAGGGTTCCTTTCGTCTCCTCCCCGAGCCGGCGGTAGAGGTCGAGGACGGCCTCACGCCCCTTGTGGTGCCCGGACAGCGGGTTGTCCCCCGGCACGTGGTGGATGACGTCGGCCGTGAACAGGGTGCTCATCGTTTCCAGGTCGCCCTTGGAGAAGGCTTCGTAGCCTCGGCGGACCAGGACGGCGTCGGGATGCTTGGACATGGCTTACACACCCTCCATGTGGGCGATTTTCCCTTTTTCACATCATCGGTCCGTGCCTGTGGATATTCCACGCGGGAGATCCGCCGGCCGCTCCACAATGGCGCCATGAACAGCAACACGATCAAGACGTGGACCGTGGCCCCCGAGCCGTATGACACCCCTGACGCCGTCGTCCTGCTGCGCGCGTACTACGCGGAGGTCGCCGGTCGGTACTGGAAACGGTCCGTGACCGAGGCCGAGATCGACCAGGGCGTCCTCGATTTCCCGGCCGACGGGCTGGCCCCGCCGACGGGCCAGTTCGTCGTCGGCCGGCTGGCGGGCGAGCCGCTGGCGTGCGGCGGATTTCGACTGCTGGACCCGGTGACCGCCGAGCTCACGAGGGTGTACGTCGACACGCGCACCCGTGGTACCGGCGGCGGGGCGGCGCTCCTGGAGGTGCTGGAGTCGGAGGCCCGCGCGCTGGGCGCGGAGCGCGTCCGGCTGGACACCCGGTCGGACCTCGTGGAGGCGCGGGCGCTGTACGCGCGGCACGGGTACCGGGAAATACCCGCGTACAACGACGGCCCGTATGCCGAGCACTGGTTCGAGAAGCGACTCGTCTGAGTCCGGCCCGTGTGGCCGCCGCGGCCGGTGCGGGCGGCGCGGGCGGCGGTACGGCCTAGGGAGCGGCGTGGTCCCGCCGCGGAAGGCCTTCGTGGGGCTCCTCGGCGTCGCATCCGCACAGCTCCGCGTTGATCTCGCGCACCAGCTTGTCCAAGTCCGTCGGGCGGTCCGGGCTCCACCAGTCGCCGAGCAGTTCGGCGAGGGATTCCTGACGGGCGGCGGAGAGCTTGACGGCGGCTTCACGACCCTGGTCGGTGAGGACGAGCGGCAGTCCGTCGCGGACGGCGAAATGTCGTTCCTCGACCTGGCGGGCCGCGTCCGTGATGGTCGCCAGGGGGACGCTGGTGCGCTCGGCGAGGAGCGCGGGCTCGGCGGAGCCGTATTTGTTGATCCGCAGCAGCAGCCAGCTGGAGGCGGGCAGCAGGTCGTAGCCGGCCTTCTCGGTGATCTTCTCGTAGACGTGGCGGCGACCTTCCCGGGTGCCGAGGACCGACAGTGCGCGGGCCACCTCGTCGCGGGATGAGCGCTGCACCGGGTTGGAGGCGAGGGTCTCGGAAACGTCGGGCGCGGTCACGGATGCGCGGAGCTTGTCCTCCTTCAGGAACCAGGAGATGAGGAAGGCGACGAGGACGACAGGCACGGCGTACAGGAACACGTCCGTGATGGCGGAGGCGTAGGCGTCGAGCACCCTGGGTTGCAGGTCGGCGGGGAGGCCGGCTATCGCCCGGGGGTCGGCCTCCAGCCGTTCGGCACTGGCGCCGGGCGGCAGCGGAATCCCGGCGAGGGTGGTGACCAGTTTCCCGTCGAGCCCGTTGGTGAAGACCGTGCCGAAGATCGCGACGCCGAAGGAGGCGCCGATGGAGCGGAAGAAGGTGGCACCGGAGGTGGCGACGCCGAGGTCGGCGTAGCTGACGGCGTTCTGCACGACCAGGACGAGTACCTGCATGACGAGGCCGAGTCCGACGCCGAAGACGAAGAAATAGGCGCTCGTCTCCCAGGTGGAGCTGGTCCGGTCCATCTGGTGCAGCAGGAGCAGGCCGATCGCGGTGACGCCGGTGCCGGCGATCGGGAAGACCTTCCAGCGCCCGGTGCGGCTGACGATCTGGCCGGAGCCGGTGGAGGCGATCAGCATGCCTATGACCATCGGCAGCATGTGGACCCCGGACATGGTCGGTGACACGCCCTGGACGACCTGGAGGAAGGTCGGCAGGTAGACCATCGCGCCGAACATGGCGAAGCCGACGATGAAGCTGATCACCGAGCAGAGGGTGAAGGTGCGGATGCGGAAAAGCTTCAGCGGCAGGACCGGTTCGACGGCCTTCCGCTCCACGAGGACGAAGGCGACGAGCAGCACGGCGGCGAGGACGGCGAGGCCGATGATCCGGGCCGAGCCCCAGCCCCAGGTGCCGCCGAGGGAGGCGACCAGCACGAGACAAGTGGCGACGGAGGCGATGAGGAAGGTGCCGAGGTAGTCGATGGTGTGCTTCGAGGGGCGCGCCGGGATGTGCAGGGCGGCGGCGATGACGACGAGCGCGACGAGACCGATGGGGAGGTTGATGTAGAAGACCCAGCGCCAGGAGAGGTTGTCCACGAACAGGCCGCCGAGCAGCGGGCCGAGCACGCTGGTCGCGCCGAAGACGGCGCCGAACAGGCCCTGGTACTTGCCGCGTTCACGGGGAGGGACGATGTCGCCGACGATCGCCATCGACAGCACTATCAGCCCGCCGCCGCCCAGGCCCTGCAGGGCGCGGAAGCCGATGAGCTGCGGCATGTTCTGGGCGAGACCGCAGAGGGCGGAGCCGATGAGGAACAGGACGATGGCGTACTGGAAGAGCTTCTTGCGGCCGTACTGGTCACCGAGTTTGCCCCACAGCGGGGTGGCCGCGGTGGAGGCGAGCAGGTAGGCGGTGACGACCCAGGACAGATGGGCCATGCCGCCGAGGTCGCTGACGATGGTGGGCAGGGCGGTCGAGACGATGGTCTGGTCGAGCGCGGCGATGAGCAGGCCCAGGAGGAGGGCGCCGATGGAGACGAGTACCTCGCGGGATGCGTGCTCGGCTGCGGGTCCGGGGTTCTGCGGGCCGGGACCGGGGTCCCTGGACTCCTTGGTCACATCCTGAGTCATCGACTCCTCCTCAGGGCCGGAGCAACATCTCCATCGTGAGCGGTGTGTCCGGTTATGGCCTCTCGGGCGCTTGGGAGGGCCTTGACGCATCTGGATAATCGCTGGCAGTGGCCAGGGAGGGATTCCAGTGAGCGGTGAACACTGTCCGGATTGCGGCGCCGTAGTCGGCGGCGGCTGCCGGTGTGCGCCGGATGTGGGGTTCAACCCCTTGCGCATCCGCCCGTACGTGACGTTGCCGAACCCGGGCGAGCCGGAGCCCACCGTGCCGCCACAGCCGGTGACGGGCGTGGTCGCCCCGGAACCCCATCACGACACCCCGGCGTACGGCACGCCCGCGTACGCCACGCCTGAGGCGATGCCGGGGGCGATAACGGGGGCGACACCCTCGCCGATACCGGCGGCACCGTTGGCACAGACGTGGCCGGACGCCACGCAGCCGCAGCCGCAGGCGCAGGCGCAGGCGCAGGCGCAGCCGCAGGCGGACGCTGCGGAGACGGTCCAGCTGCCGGCGGTGCCGGGAGCGGAGGCGGGGGCGACCCCGGCAGGAATGCCGGGCGGGGCCGAGCCGGGTGCCGGAACACCGCCGACTGCCGGGGCGGTGCCGGTGAACGGACCGCTCCCGGGGGTGGCGCCCGGTCCTGCGACGCCGCTTGGGGCTGGAGTGCCCACGGCCGGGGCGGCCGCGGAAACCGCGGCCTTCCCGATGGCACCGGACGCCGAGGCATTCCCGGGCGCGCCGGCGACCGCCGCGTACCCGGCTTACCCGGCGTACCCGGCGTTCGCGGACACCGCCGGCGACTCGGAAGCGGGATGGGGAGGGGGTGGGGGCGGGGACCCGGAGAAGCGTGGCGGCGGTTCGACTCCCCGGCGCCTGTTGCCGCTGCTGCTGGGTGCCGCGGCGGTGGTGGCCGTCGGCGGGACGGCCCTCGCGGCGTTCGTGCTGCCGGAGTCCGGCAGCGGTGACACCGCCCTGATGGACGCGAAGGCGTCGGCGCCCGCGGCCGTCGCCGCGTCCCCGTCCACCTCGCAGTCATCGGCCGCGCCGAGTGCGTCGGCGTCGCCTTCGGCCTCGCGTTCCGCGTCGCCGAGTCCCTCGAAGTCTCCGTCACCGAGTGCGTCGCGTTCGGCGACGTCCGCCCCGCCGAGCCCGTCGGCGAGTGCGAGCCGGTCCCCCAGCCCGTCGAAGCCGCCGGCCCCCTCGGGTCCGACGCTGCGCTACGGCGACTCGGGGCCGGAGGTGGAGAAGCTGCAGCGGTTGCTGGCGGCGCAGGGGCTGTTCTCGTCCAAGTTCAACGGCAAGTTCGACTGGCGCGTGGAGAACGCCGTGTCGACCTTCCAGTTCAACAACGACATCAACGAGGAGTGGGGCGTCTACGGTCCGCTCACCCGCCGGGCCCTGGAGGGCTGAGGGCAGCGCCGTCGCCGTCGCCTGCGATGGCGACGGCGCCGGCCGGTGATTGGCGTCGACCGCCCTTGTTTTGTATCGTGGAGGAACAAAGTGGTTCCGTCCGCACTCCCTGACCGGTGGACGGAACCGCTTGTTCTCTTTTCCCGCCCGTCTGGAGCCCAGTCGATGCCGGCCAGCACCACCGCCACCACCACCGCACCCGTAGTCCTGACCGCCAAGGCCCTGCTCTTGGACATGGACGGGACGATCGTCAACTCGGACGCGGTGGTCGAGCGGTGCTGGCGCGACTGGGCGGTGTCCCACGGGCTGGACCCACAGGAGGCCCTCAAGGTGGTCCACGGCCGCCAGGGCTACGCCACCATGGCGGTACTCCTGCCGGACCGTCCGATGGAGCTCAACCACGCGGAGAACGCGGTGATGCTCGCCCGCGAGACCGCCGACGTCGACGGCGTGGTGCCCGTGCCGGGCGCCCCGGAGTTCATGGCCGCACTCGCCGACCTGCCGCACGCCCTGGTCACCTCGGCCGACGCGGCCCTGGCCACGGCCCGGATGACGGCTGCGAACCTCCCGATGCCGGAGGTCCGGGTCACGGCCGAGTCCGTCCGGGCCAGCAAGCCGGACCCGGAGGGCTTCCTCATGGGCGCCTCAGCACTGGGTGTGACCCCGGCCGACTGCCTCGTCTTCGAGGACTCGGCCGCCGGCATCGCCGCGGGCCGGGCGGCGGGCATGCGCGTGATCGGCATCGGCCCCCGCGCGGCCGCCCACACCCCGACGGCCCACGCGGAAGACCTTCGCTCTCTGCGGGTGACGGCGACCGCGGACGGATCGATCGAAGTAACGGTGGGCACGGCGGCCTGAGAGGGTCCGACGGCCTGACAGGGTCCGACGGCAGCGAGCGGCCCGTGCGGGGGTGGCGGCTGGAGTTTGGCGGTGCCTCGGTCGGTCGGGGCCGGGAAGGGTTGGGGCTTTCCCGTCGGTCCCACTGTCCTTCCGCGTCGGGCCGCCCTGTCAAGGGCGCTCCTCCTTCGTCGTCGCGTCGCTGCGCGATCGCCTACGGCGACCCTTGACAGACCGACCCGCCACGGAAAAACAAGGACCAACGGGAAACCCCCAAAAGAACGGGCCGGGAGGAACGGCAACGACCGGGCCGGGCAGGGATGTCCGACCCGGCTTCGCGCCGGCAGGCTCCCAAATGTCGACCGCAAGAGCCCCGACGGGGGGAAGGGCGCGTCACATCGCTACGCGCTCCTCATTTCTCAGCGTCCGGCCCCCGCCTGGGGCTGATCTCGCCTCAGATCGCTACGCGCTCCGCGTTGACGGCGTGCGACGGCTGTTTGGGGCTGGACATAAGCCGCCCAAGGCCGCGATTCCCCTTCCCTGACCGCGTCCGACGGCCGTCGAGAGGGAAGACGGAGCCAAACAGCGCCCAAGGCGCAGGTCCAGGCCAGGGGCCGGGCCGGGAGGCCGGGGCGCAGGCCCGGGCCGGGAGGCCGGGGCGCAGGCCCGGGCCGGGAGGCCGGGGCGCAGGCCCGGGCCCCGCAGGCCCGGGACGGGGTCCGCCTCGATCCGTCCGGCCCGCCGCGAGGCGAGACGTCAGCCCGTGATCGCCTCGTACAGCGAGAACACCGCCAACGCCGCCATGACCGCCGCCGCCACCTTGGTGATCAGCCGCAGCGGCACGTACTTCATCAGCGTGCGACCGCCCAGGATGCCGATGCCCGCGACCGCCCACAGGGCCAGCACGGCGCCGAGGCCCACCGACACGGGGTTGTCGTAGCGGGCCGCGAGGTTGGCGGTCATGATCTGCGTCAGATCACCGAACTCGGCCACCAGGATCAGCATGAACCCGGCCCCGGAGACCTTCCAGAACGACTGGTCGGCGGGCGCCTTGACCTCCTCCTCCCCGTCGCTCTTCTTCAGGAGCAGCATCGCCGCACCGGCCAGGAAGAGGAGGCCCACGACCGCCTGGACGAGCCGGTGCGGGAGCAGGGTCAGCACGCTGCCCGCGGCGATGGCCAGCGCGACGTGCACGGCGAAGGCGGCGGCCACGCCGGCGAAGACGTACGAGGCGCGGTAACGGGTTCCGAGCATCAGACCGGCGAGGGCCGTCTTGTCGGGGAGCTCGGCGAGGAAGACGACGCCGAAGGCGATCGCCATGACGGTGAAGCTGAACACGGAGGAGGAACCTCAATCGGTCGGGCAGGACGCCATCGGCACCGAGAGACCTGGGCTGTGTCAGGGGTCGCTTCGGCTCGGCGGCGCCCTGATCGCGTACGCGCGCAAGAACGCGCTTCCGCATGGACAGGACACTGCGGCCGAAGGTCTCGCTGGCCTGTCACCTGCGGTGACCTGCCTCCGGGCGCCGGCTGGGATGACCCAGCAGTATGTCGACGGTCCGGCGAAGAGCTACTCCCCTTCTGCTCCGTACAGAGTACGCGACGCCCACCAGCGCCCGGAATAGGCCTTTGGTCCCGAAGGGGACGGCCCCACAGCCGGAATCTCAACTTCCAGTTGAAGCAAGGGACTTGCACGACTTGATGTGACGTGCACATGTCGCCAAGCTGTCACCTGGCGCCCATCCCCGCGAAACCCGGCGCCGACAGCATGGCCGCGCCCCGCCGGGGTGCCGCACGACCACACCCCCCCACCCAGGGAGCCCCTCATGGCACTCATACCCAATGTCTACGCGCGTCGACTCGGCGTGCTCGCCTCCACGGCGGCGCTCGCCGCGCTCACCTCCCTCGTCAGCGCCCCCGCCGCCCAGGCCGCCCCGCCCACCCCCATCAGCGCCGCGGCCGCCCGCGCCTACCTGGCGACGGTCACCCCGCAGGCGGAAGGCTCCAACGCCGGCTACAGCCGCGACCTCTTCCCGCACTGGAGCACCGTCTCCGGGACCTGCAACACCCGCGAGACCGTCCTCAAGCGGGACGGCGTGGGCGTCGTCACGGACTCCTCCTGCGCCTCGGTGAGCGGCAGCTGGTACTCCGAGTACGACGGCGCCACGTGGACCGCCGCCTCCGACCTCGACATCGACCACGTCGTGCCGCTCTCCGAGGCCTGGCACTCCGGCGCCGGCTCCTGGACCACCAGCAAGCGCCAGCAGTTCGCCAACGACCTCACCCGCCCGCAGCTCATCGCGGTCACGGACAACGTCAACCAGGCCAAGGGCGACCAGGACCCCGCCGAGTGGCTGCCCTCTCGGACCGCCTACCGCTGTACGTACGCGCGGATGTGGGTCCACGTGAAGCAGTACTGGGGCCTGAGCATGGACTCCGCGGAGAAGACGGCACTGGTGAACGTCCTGAACGGCTGCTGACCGTTCCCCCTCCCGGCCCTCCCGCCTCTCCCCCGTCAGGGGGAGGCGCGGCTCCCCCTCCCCGTCGTACCGTGATCCAAGGGGATATGGAGGAGGGGGAGTTGCATGGCCGGATTGCGTCTGGGGCCACTGCTGCGCCATGTCGACTGGGACACGGGCCGGTCGGCGACCATATGGGTCGAGGCGGACCGCCCGTGCACGGCCGAGGTGAGGTGCGCGGACGGGGCGGGCGGCAGCGCGCGCACCTTCCAGATAGCCGGCCATCACTACGCGGTCGTGCCGGTGACGGGCCTGAGCCCGGGTGCGGTGACGGAGTACGAGGTGCTGCTCGACGGGGTGCGGGTGTGGCCGCTGCCCGACAGCCGCTTCCCGGCGAGCACGATCGGCACTCCGGCCGTGGCGGGCCCGGGCTCGGCCCGGCCCTCCCCTGGTGTGCGGATCACCTTCGGATCCTGCCGTCAGGCCGCACCGCCGGCAGGACGGCACGGGAGGCACGGCCCGGACGCCCTCGACACCCTCGCGGCGCGCCTGGCCGCGGACCCGGAGGCGGAGCGCCCGGACGTACTGCTGCTGCTCGGCGACCAGGTGTACGCGGACGCCCTGTCGGCGGAGACCCGGAAGTGGCTGGCCGCCCGGCGGGACCTGCGGGAGGCGCCGGGCGCGCAGGTCGCGGACTACGAGGAGTACACCCGGCTCTACTACGAGTCCTGGCTCGATCCGGAGATCCGCTGGCTGCTGTCGACGGTGCCGAGCCTGCACATATTCGACGACCACGACGTCATCGACGACTGGAACACGAGCGCGGCCTGGCTGGCGGAGATGCGAGCGACGCCGTGGTGGCAGGAGCGGGTGCTCAGCGGGCTGATGTCGTACTGGGTGTACCAGCACCTGGGCAATCTCTCGCCCGCCGAGTTGGAGGCCGACGCACTCTACGCGGCGATACGGCAGACGCCTGACGGCACGGACGCGCTCCGGGCCTTCGCGGCGGCGGCCGATGCCGATCCGGGCACGGTGCGCTGGAGCTACCGGCGCGACTTCGGCCGGACCAGGCTCCTCATGGTGGACACCCGCGCGGCGCGGGTGCTGGCGGAGGACGGGCGGGCGATGCTCGATCCGGCGGAGCGGGACTGGCTGCGGGAGAACGCCCTGGCCGGGCACGGCGGTTACGACCACCTCCTCATCGGGTCCTCGCTGCCGTGGCTGATGCCGCCGCTGATCCACGACGCCGAGACGTGGAACGCGGCGGTGTGCCGTGGGGATCGCGGTCCGCGGTGGGCGCGGATCGGGGAGAACCTGCGGCGGCGCAGCGATCTGGAGCACTGGGCCGCGTTCCCGGCCTCGTTCGCGATGCTGACGGATCTGATCGAGGAGGTGGCGACGGGGCCGCGGGCGCCGGCGACGGTGGCCGTCCTGTCCGGGGACGTGCACCACGCGTATGTCGCCGAACCTCGAATACCCAGTACGGCGCGGGTGTTCCAGCTGACGTGCTCGCCCGTGCACAACTCCATCCATACCGCCGTGAAGTGGGGCTTCCGGTTGGGCTGGTCGCGCACGGGTCGGTGGCTGGGCCGCGGCTTCACCCGCCACGGGCGCACGGGCCGCCCGCCGCTGAGCTGGCGTCGTACGGCCGGTCCCTGGTTCGGAAACCAGCTGATGACCCTGACGCTCTCGGCGCGCACGGCGCGGCTCCAACTGCACCAGGCGCGCAAGAAGAGCAGGACCGGCGCCGAACTGGCGACCCTGCTGGACCGGGAGCTGACGGAGGTGGTGTAACGGGCGACACGGCTGACACACCTGAGGTCAGGGGCGGCCCCGGGGGTTCAAGGGGTGGACTCCGGGCGTACGCTGTATGGCTGTCAGCCGCTCCTGCCGCTCCCCCGCGACGTCGCGGCGCTTCATGCCGCAGCACGTCAACCGGACTGGGGAGTCCCGCTTTGTTTGAGACTCTGGGGTCGCTGACCGCGAGCCCATGGATCTACGCCGTGGTGGCCGTGTCCGTCGTGCTCGACGTCTTCCTTCCGGTGCTGCCGAGCGGGGTTCTGGTGATCACCGCGGCGGCTGCGGCGGCGGCCGCCGGGGCGGCGGGGCCCGTGCCGGTGCCCACGCAGGTCCCGGACATCCTCGCCCTGCTCGTGATCGCCACGACGGCGTCGGTGCTGGGTGACATGGCGGCGTTCCGGCTGGCCCGGCGCGGCGGGGCCCGGCTGGACCGGGCCATCGCACGCTCCCGCCGGCTGACCCGTGCCCACGAGCGTCTGGGCACGGCCCTGGCCCGCGGCGGGGGCGCCCTCGTCGTGATCGCCCGCTTCGCCCCGGCGGGGCGCTCGGTGGTGTCGCTGGGCGCGGGCAAGACCCACCGCAAGGTGAAGGACTTCCTCCCCTGGTCGGTCCTGGCCGGCATGGCCTGGGCCGGCTACAGCGTGGCCCTCGGCTACTTCGGCACCCAGTGGCTGGGCACCCAATGGCTCGGCACCGCCGTCTCCCTGGTGGCCCTCTTCGCGGCGGGCGCCCTGGCCGCCTTCCTCCTCCGCCGCCCCCATCCCACCCCGGCCACGTAACCCGCCGGGGGACGGCAGCAGCGCGATCGCGCCCCTCCGGTGTTTGAGGAACGGGGTCCGGCGGAGCCCCGGTTTCGGAAACGGGCGGGGTGGGGGGAAGGCCCGCGCAGCGGATCGACTCCCCCGACCGGAGCAGCGGCTCACCCGTTCACCCGACCCCGCGCGCCGTGCCCGAGCCGGGCTCCTAGCGTCCGAAGGACGGTGCGCAACCGAATCCGCGTCACATCCGTGCCCTGGCCGCGCCGTTTCGAGGAGCCCGAGGAGTTCTCTCCATGCACGCCACGCCGCCGCACGCGACACCGCCGCACGCCAAGCCCCCCGCCCAACCCCTCGGCCGCGGACACGGCCCCGGCACCCGCACCCGCACCCGCACCCGCACCCGCCGCGTAACGGCCGTCGCCGCCGCGACCCTCGCGGTCGCCGCCGTCACCCCCGTCACGCTCGCCTACGCATCCCCCTCCGCCACCGTCTCCCCCAGCACCGTCGCCCCCGGCGGCCGCGTGGCCCTCAACCTCGAAGGCTGCGGCACCAAGACCGGCCGGGCCTCCTCCACCGCCTTCGGCGAGGTGCTCCTGACACCGGGCAACCTCCAGGCCACCAACCTCTTCGCCAACGCCACCATCTCCCGCAACGCCTCCACCGGCACCCATCGGGTCCTTTTCGAGTGCGGCAACCCCCGCGGCGAGCAGGTCACCATCTCCATCCAGGTGATCTCGGGCGCCGCCCGCGGCGGGATCGGCGGCAGCTTCGCCTCCATGAGCACGGGGCAGATCGCCGCGGGCGGAGCGCTCGCCGCCGGCGCGCTCGGCACCGGCGTGTGGCTGCTGCGCCGCCGTTCGGCCGCCTGAGCCCACAGCGCCCCGCAGCGGAGGTTGCCTTCGGTCCCGCCTGCTCGGGACCTTCCCCGCTCCCGCACCACTCCCGCGCCGCGCGCGCCTCCGCAAGGCCGAACCGCCCTCGTCCGGGTCCGCGCGGCCCTGGAGGCGCGCTCCGGCATGCCCCCGGTCACGTACGTCTCCCATCCCGGTATCCCCGACCAAGGTGCTCCCGGGCCGCGGCGGGGGCGCCCGCTTGACGGTCCTCGGGGCGCGCCACCGCCTGCGGGTGCACGACGGGACGGCCGGGGGCTCACCTGAGTCCGTACGCGGAGCGCTGCCCCGAGCTGGATGTCGAGAGCCGGTGACGGCTCCGGACGACACCGCCGGCCAACTGGTCGCGCCCGCCCTCCCGGCACCTGAGCCCGGTCACCCACACGGGGCTGCCGCACACGGGCTGCCGCACACGGGCTGCCCCGTCGCGGTCGGTCCCCTGGCGGAGGACGCCGCCCAGGCCGCGGCCTCGTGGCGGGCCCGCACGCCCCCGGCGTCACGCCGAGGCGGCGGCGGAAGCCTGCCCCCGTACCTGGAGGCCGTCGAGCAGCGCCGCCGTGGCCTCGGCGACGGCCTCCACGGCCGCCTCGAAGACCTCGTGGTTGTGCGCGGCGGGCGCTCTGAATCCGGACACCTTCCGTACGTATTGCAGCGCGGCGGCGCGGATCTCCTCCTCCGTGGCCTTCTCGGGGAGGGCGGGTGGGCGCAGGGTCTTGATGGAACGGCACATACCTCCACTATGCCGGGGGCAGTTCCGCCCCGGACAGCTTCATGATGAGCCCGGCCTGTATCCGTGCCCGCAGTTGCCGGTCCTCGACCGCGTCGAGCAGCCCGATGGCCTGCCGCATGGTCTCGGCGGCCCGTCGGTCGTCGCGCAGCGAGGCGGTCTGGTCGGTCATGTGCCGCAGTGCGATGTCGGCCCGGCGGTGGAACAGCTGCCCGACGAGGGTGACGACCAGTCCCACGGAGCCGGTCACGATCCCGAGGTACAGGTCTCCGGTGCTCTCGGCCTTCCACACGGCCGACCCCACCCCGAAGAGCAGGATCGCCGCGCCCGCGGCGGCGAACCGCTGGCCGGCCGCGAAGCTGCTCCGGGCCTGCGTCAGCCCGTACGCGTAGTACTCGACGAGCAGCGGCGTGAACTCGTCGCGCCGGGCCTCGGGCTGCCCCGCCGGTGGCCGTACGGCGCCCACGTCCTGGAACTTCGGCGCCCCGGTCCGCGCCTCGGGCACGACGGCGGTGACGGTAGCGACGGCAGCGACGGCTCCCGACTCGCCGAGCCCGGCGAGCAGTCGCGCCCGCTCCTCCTCGCGCCGCCGCTCGAACCCGGTCCCCCGGACCCGCTCCAGCACCACCAGCACCGCCGCGACGACCCCGGCAGCCCCACCCCACGCCAGCCACTCGCCCATCCCCCGACGATCCCACGACCTCCGTACGCCGCCAAGGGGCCGGAGTCCGTGTGGCACAGTGGCGCCATCGATCACGACGCGCGGGGGGCACGGACATGACGACGCTCGAAAAGGGCGGAAACGCGCCCATCGCCACCCATCCGATCACCGCTTCGCTCCATTGCACGGGCGCGCCGGTGGACCTCAGCGCCCTCCTCGTGACGGCGGACGGCAGGGTCCGGTCGGACGACGACATGGTCTTCTACAACCAGCCGTCCGCCGAGTCCGGCGCGGTCCGCCACCTCGCCGCCGACGCCTCGGGGCCCGAACGCGTCGAGGTGGACCCGTCCGCGCTGCCCGCCGAGGTGGACCGGGTGGTCCTGATCGCGAGCTGCGACCCGGACGACGCGGCCCGCACCTTCCGCGAGGTGAGCGACGTACGGGTGCTGTCCGCGCAGGCCGGTACGGCGCCGGTGGAGTTCCGCGTTCCGCCCCTCGCCGACGGCGAACGGGCCGTACTGCTGATGGAGATCTACCGCCGCGGCCCCGGCTGGAAGCTCCGCGCCATCGGCCAGGGCTACGCGGACGGCCTGGCGGGCCTGGCGACGGACTTCGGCGTGACGGTGGCGACCCAGCCCTCGCCCCCACCCGCGACCCCGACGCCGACCCCGCCCCCGATCACGCCCCCGCCCGCGTCCGGGCCCCGCCCCCTGGGCAAGATCAGCCTGGCCAAAGGCGGCGCGGCCTCGATCAACCTGGACAAGCAGGACCGCGAGCTGGTGGTCACCGCCACCCTGGAGTGGGACGGCGGCAGCGAGCAGCGCCGCGCACGCGGGGCCGACCTGGACCTCTACGCCCTCTTCGTGCCGGCCTCCGAGGCCCGGCGCGGCACGGAAGAACCCGGCACCCTGGTCAAGTCCGGCCCGACCTCCGCGAAGCAGTCCAAGGCCGTCTACTACAAGAACCGCGGCTCACTCGACCAGGCCCCGTTCATCAAGCTGGACGGCGACGCCCGCAAGCCCGGCCGTGAAACCGTCCGCATCACCCGCCCGGAGCAACAGGGCTACGTCCTGCTCTGCGCGTACTCGGCCCTCAGCAACGGTTTCGGCTCGTTCCGCAGTTTCGGCGCCCACGTGATCGTCACCGACGGCCGCGGCTCCACGGTGACGGTCCCCCTCTACGAGAACACCAAGACCCGCTACTGGGTGGCCATGGCCCTCGTCGACTTCACCGGCCCGCACGGCGCGGCCATCCGCCACATCGAGGCGTACAGCGGCCGCATGACCGAACGCCGCCCGGTCCTCCACCCGGATGGAACCATCCAGATGAACGCCGGCCCTGTGGAGTTCAAGCGCTCCGGAACCTAGACTGACGGGGCCATGAAAGATCCCCGAATGCAGGGAGATGTCCCGTATGGCCAAGCGAGGTAACAAGAAGCGCGCCCGCAAGAAGAAGAAGGCCAACCACGGCAAGCGCCCCAACGCCTGACACGAAAGGCCCCCCGCCACGACCGGCGGGGGGCCTTCGCACCCGAGGGGCGCGGACGGCGGGGGCGACGCCTCATCGACCGCGAGCACCCGCACCTTCCGGCAGGTCCGTGACCCGCCGAGCGGTCACCAGATAGCCCGCGAAGCGCACGTCCGGCCGGGCCTTCGCCCACCCGTCCGCCTTCTCGACCGGAACCATCACGGTGGTGCCCGGAACGGGCCGGTTCACCTTGTCCGTCGCGCCCGGGAGCACCCCGAAACGGCAGTGCACCTCGACGATCGACACCACCCCCACCGAGGTGGGTACGCGCCCCTCCCCCTGGCCGTGGTGCTCCTCGCGGAAATCGATCGCAGCCGCACGTTCGCCACCGACGAGGGCGACGTAGTCCTCCGGATCGACCTCCAGCAGCGTCCACGAAACGACGTCCCCCGGCGCGAACGCCTCCCCGCAGCACTGCATCTGCCAGTCGTCGACCCAAACCGTGAACGTCATGCCGCCATTGTCCGCCGCCCGCGAACGGCTACCGCTGCAAGCCCCGCGCAGCGGCACGTCCCCTACCGGCGTTGCGGGTAGGGCGTATGGATCGTCTGGGGTTCAGACGGATGTGACTGGCCCGGATCGAGCCGTGGCAGTTCGTACTCGGGAACGAGGAAGCTGCCGTACGTCTCCCGAGCAGAGGACTCGCCCCAGAACACGGCGCCGGCGACTACGAACCCGCCCAGCAAGCGCTCACCGAGGACGAAGGCCCGCGCATCGTGCCAAGGACCCGGAACCGCTTCGCGTAGTTCCGCCTCTTCCTCGCCCGACGCATCGCGGATGGTCAACGACGGGTAGTGCGCCCGAACGGAAAGGGCGCTGACGTTCTTGAAGAGGATCTCCAGTGTTGTCGAGAGGCCCCGCTCGCCGTCCTGATGCCCTCTGAGCAACAGCTGACTGTGTCCGACGATGTAGGTGACCAGCCCGACGGGCCGCGCAAAGGTCACGGGCAGACGGGCCAAACCGACGTGCCGAGTCACCACTTGGTCCCCCCGACCCTCGTGCCCGTTGCCGTCAGATGTGGATGTCAAAGGCCCCCCGCCAAGATCGGCGGGGGGCCTTTGCACTGGTGGGCGCGGACGGTTTCGAACCGCCGACATCTGCTTTGTAAGAGCAGCGCTCTACCCCTGAGCTACGCACCCGTGGATGAGTGGACAGCCTACATGCCGGGCACACCCCCCACGCAAACCCGTTCCCGTGGGGGAGAATGGACCGGGGCAGGGCTGGCGCGGACGCGTACGGGAGAGGGATTGTGACGACGGCATCCCGGCGGTGGTTCGGCGGGCGGGACGAGAGTCGGCGGGCGGACGCGCAGGCGGCGAAGGACGCCGCCGCCGCGGCGTTCTACGAGCTGGACACCGCGCAGCGGGATCTGCGGATCTCCATCGAGACGATCGCGGCGGCGGACGGATCGCCCGCCGCGCGGCAGGCGAGCGAGGGGTTCGCCGCGCTCGGGCAGCGGATCGACCAGGTCAGCCACGTGTACATCGACGCGGTCGACGCGCACGACCTCGACCGGCCCGAGCTGGAGGCCTCGGTCGCCGCGCGGGCCCGGGAGCAGCTGACGCGGGCCCGGGACGAGCTGGTGCGGGTCAAGGGGGAGCTGGACCGGTTCGCGCAGGGGCTGCAGCCGCTGCTGGACAAGGCGGAGACGCAGCTGGCGCGGGTCGCGCCGGCGCGGGAGCGGGCGAAGGCGGCGCTGCTGGCGGCGAGTGACGCGCTGGACGCCGTACGGGCCGAGGGGATGCGGGCCGATGACCTGGCGGCGCGGCTCGCGGCGCTGGGGCCGGAGCTGACCAAGCTGAACCAGGGCGCGGCCCTGCACGGGGTGCAGGAGACGGTGCAGCGCGCGGACCGGATCCTGCGGGACGCCGAGGCCATACGGGCCGAGGCCGCGCGGCTCCCGGAGCGGGCGGCGGAGATCGACCGGCGGCTGGTGAGCCTGCGCACGCGCGCGCAGGCGTTGCGCAACCGGGCGGACCGGGTGGATCCGGTCTTGAGCGAGCTGCGGAGGAGGTTCTCGGCCGCGTGCTGGCAGGACCTCCAGCACGTGCCTGACCAGGCGGTACGGGACGTCGCCGAGGCGGAGGACCGGTTGTTCGAGGCCGGCCGGGCGCGGGACGAGCAGCGCTGGGCCGATGTGTCGGCGCTGATCGAGGCGGTTCGTACGTCCCTGGACGCGACCGACGAGGCGGTGTCGGCCGCGCAGGACCGGCTGACGCGGCTGGAGGCGGTGGCGCGGGATCCGCAGACGGAGGTGGACCGGACCCGGTTCGCCATCCGCGACGCCCAGCGCCTGGCGATGGCGGGCCGCAGCGTGCCCGATCCGCGGCACGCGGGGCCGCTGGACCAGGCAGTGGCCCGGGTGGAGCGGGCGCTGGCCGGGCTGGAGGGGAGGCACCCCGACTACTGGCACTTCCTGCGGGAGATGGAGGAGGTGCGGCTCGCGGTGGGCCGGGTGGTGTCGGACATCCGGGACGGCCGCGCCGCCGCCCAGTGAGACGTCGCCCGACAAGTCTCCGTTTCTCGGTTTGTCGCGGGGTGCTCGGCGGCGG
Organism: Streptomyces sp. NPDC001717; assembly: GCF_042892775.1. Classification (NCBI taxonomy): domain Bacteria; kingdom Bacillati; phylum Actinomycetota; class Actinomycetes; order Kitasatosporales; family Streptomycetaceae; genus Streptomyces; species Streptomyces sp. NPDC001717. The sequence goes on from NZ_JBIAUK010000009.1 coordinate 24,557, forward strand.
ATGCTGGAGGTGCCCGGGTTGCCGGGAACGGAGTAGAGGAGGGCGGTATGGCTGCCCACGCTTTCCACTCGTCCCATCGGTCTCGCGCGTTGCGGCGGGAGCGGCGGGCGCCCGTGCCCTTGCCCGACGGGAAGGCTCGCGAGGGTTACGAGGCGCACGCGCTCTACGGGTGCACCGAGCCCCACGAGAACTACGCGCCGTACGTACCCCACGAGCCCTACGAGCCGAGCACGCCGCCGGTCTCCCACCACTGGGTGCAGCGCGCCCTGCACCCGGTCAACGCCAAGCTCGACGATCACCTGCCCGCCGACCACAAGCTCAGCCAGGTCTACCGGGTCGGCGCCGGTCTGACCGGGCTGCTGCTGGTCGTCTTCGGGATCCTGGGGCTCATCGACGAGATCGGGTTCTTCGACACAGGCGGCGACACGGTGCTCGCCCTGAACACCAACGGCGCGCTGAGCGTCCTGTCGATCTGCATCGGCGTGCTGTTGTTCGTCGGAATGGTGATCGGCGGAACCTTCGCGTCCACGCTGAACATCGTGCTCGGGGTGGCGTTCATCCTGAGCGGCTTCGTCAATCTGGCCCTGCTGGACACCGGGTTCAACTTCCTCGCCTTCGAGATCCAGAACGTGCTGTTCAGCTTCGTCGTCGGCGTGATGCTGATGTGGTTCGGGATGTACGGGCGGGTGGGCAGCGCCCTGCCGCACGACAATCCGTACTGGCGCGCCCGACACCCCGAGCAGGCCGCCCGGGAGGAGCGCGTCGCGCACGCTCGTCCCCGAGTCGGAATGTGAGCCGGTCGTCGTGGGTCCGGACGTGAGCCGGTCGTCCTGAGCCGGACGTGGGGGCGTGCAGGACCTAGTCTGTCCGCATGCCTCGATACGAGTTCCGCTGCCGCACCTGTGACGACACCTTTGAGGTCAGCCGACCCATGGCCGAGTCGTCCGCCCCCGCCGACTGTCCCGCGGGGCACGCCGACACCGTCAAGCTGCTCTCCGCCGTGGCCGTCGGCGGAACCAGCAGCGCCCCCGCTCCCGCCATGCGCGGCGGAGGCGGGGGCGGCGGCTGCTGCGGTGGCGGTGGCTGCGGCTGAGCCACCCCGCCCCCTGGGGGGCCTAGCGCTTGCGCGAGAGCGTCAGGCCGTCCGAGATCGCCAGCAGGACCGACTCCATGCGGGTGTCCGCCGAGACGTGGTCGTTGAAGGCGCGGACGCCCGACGCGGCGGCGCTGTGGTCGGACGTGTCGACGACCGTGCCGTGGAACAGGGTGTTGTCCGTGACGATCAGGCCGCCGGTGCGCAGCCTCGGTACGAGTTCCTCCCAGTACGCGATCTGGCTCTGCTTGTCGGCGTCGATGTAGGCCAGGTCGATGTGCGGTTCGGCCGGCATGGCCCGCAGGGTGTCCAGCGCCGGGGCGATCCGCAGGTCGATGCGGTCCGCGACGCCCGCCTGCTCCCAGGCCTCGCGGCCGTACGCCGTCCACTCCTCGGAGACGTCGCAGGCGATGAGCCGGCCGTCCGCGGGGAGGGCCTGCGCCATGGAGAGGCTGGAGAAGCCGGTGAAGGTGCCGATCTCCACGATGTGACGGGCTCCGGTCAGCCTGACGAGGAAGGCCAGCAGCGGCCCCTGCTCCTCCGCGGACTGCATCCCGGCGACATCGGGGAACTTGGCGTACGTCGTCGCCACCAGCCCCCGCTGGACCGCGTCCAGCGGGGGGTTGTGGTCGAGCATGTACTGGTACAGCTCGTCCGTGATCTTGGTCGAATTGCCCTTGGTCATGCGGTCAGTGTCGCAACCGTCCGGCCGAATTCGCGGACGATTTCCTCGCCCGCCTCGACACCGACCGTCGTCAGGGCCGTCACGTTCGGGGCCGTCCACCCCGCGTCCGCCAGTTCTCCGTGCCCCGGCCGCCAGGCCCGGTCCGCCGCGAGCAGCAGGTCCGCGTCCAGCAGCGAGTCGCCGGCGGCGAGGGTGGTCGTGGCGCCGGTGCGGCGGGCCACCTCGCGCATGGCCGCGCTCTTGGTCAGCGGGCGCGGGACGGCGTAGATCTTCCGGCCCTGGAGGGAGATCGTCCAGCCGCGGGCCTCGGCCCACTCCGTCAGCGCCTTCAGCCACTCGTCGGGGACCAGCGCCCGCTCGACGACCAGGTACGCGAACAGGTCCTCCGCCACCCGCGCCTTGCGCAGCCACGCCGGGTCGGCCGCGGCCAGCAGGTGGCCGTGGACCTCCTCCAGCGACGCGCACTCCCGCGCGAGCCGCTGGGCCACCGCCCGCCTCCAGTCCCGGTCGGGCGCCCCGTCGACCAGCAGCTGGCCGCCGTTCGCGCAGATCGCGTACGGGGCGGGGCGGCCGGGGAAGCTGATGCGCTGGTACTGCTTGCGGGTGCGGGTCGTGGTGGGGACGAAGACGACCGCCGGGTCCTCCTTGATTCCCGCCAGCAGCTCGGCCGCCGTCTCCGTCATGTAGGACAGCGGCTTGCTCTCGTGCACCTCGACGCACAGCAGCCGCGGGGCCACCGGGTCGGGCATGCTCAGGGCCAGGGCGGCCGTCGAGTAGATGAGCGTACGGTCGAGATCACTGGCTACGAGGACAGTCACTTCGAGGCCACAGCCTTTCCGTCGGCGCCGGTGGCGCCGCGCGTGTATCGGGGGTGGATGAGTCCCACACACGTGTAGGGGAGCCCGTCCACTTCTTCCACCGGGACCCCGCGCTGCTCGGCGAGCAGCCGTACGTGGTCCAGGTCGGCCCCGGCGCCGCGCTGCGCCAGGATCTTCCACGGAACCCGGCGCAGGAGCACGCGGGTGGTCTCGCCGACGCCCGGCTTGACGAGGTTCACGTCGTGGATGCCGTACTCCTCGCTGATCCGTTCCACCGCCGCCCAGCCTTCCCAGGTCGGGGTGCGGTCGGCCGCCGGCAGCTCCTTGACCTCGTCGTCGACGGCGTCGGCGACCTCGTCGAAGTGGGCGGCGACGGTGTCGACGAAGTCGACGGAGACGTCCGCCCCGGCGAGCTCGCGGTAGTACTTGGCGCCGTGGAAGTCTGCGGGACCGACCAGGTCGGACCTCAGCACCGTACGCGAGATCAGACCGGAGACCGTGGAATTGAGACAGGCGGAGGGGATCAGGAAGTCCTCGCGGGTGCCGTACGTCTCCACGCAGGAACCCGGGTCGGCCAGGACCACGATCTCCGGGTTGAAGCCCTCGAACTCGGCGAGGGCGGCGCGCAGCTCGCGGGTGATGGCGCCCTTGCCCGTCCAGCCGTCCACGAAGACGACGTCGGCCGGGTCGTGGTGGGCGGCCAGCCAGCGCAGGGCGTTGGCGTCGATGCCGCGGCCGCGGACGATGGAGACGGCGTAGTGCGGCAGGTCCAGGCCGTGGCGCGCCCGGGCCCAGCGGCGCATCAGCACGCCGACGGGGGTGCCGGCGCGGGCCAGGGACACCAGGACGGGCGAGGGGGTGCGCTCGGCGAGGACGGTCTCGGTGACCGTGCCGACGGCCTTGGCCATACGGACGGCGGAGGCCTTGAGGGCGCTGCGGTAGAGCTCCTGGTACTGCGGGGACGGCTGGTATTCGACGGGCAGGGACTCGGCGTAGTGCGCGCCGCCCGCCTGGATGGCCTCCTCGCGTTCCTCGGTCGGGGCCTCCAGTTCGACGTCGGAGAAGTCCTGGAGCAGCCAGCCGACGTCCTCGGGGGCGTACGAGGAGAAGGCGGGGCCGCGCAGGGGCTCGGGCATGATCGGCTCCTGCCGGTCGGGTACGCGGTCGGGCGCGTAGGAGGGGACGACGGCCAGGACGACGCGGCCCGTGTGCGGGGCGAGGGCGTCGAGGAGCCCGGTCCGGAGTTCGGGGGTGTCGCCGGCCGAGTCGACGACGGCGACGACGACGTCGAAGCCGGCTCCGGCGACGTTGTAGGCGTACCGGTCGCCGGGACCGTCGGCGGGGGTGTCGTGGGCCGGGAAGACGAGCCGGGTGCGGATGGCGTAGCCGGGGTCGTCGACGGCGAGCACGGGCGAGCGGGTGGTGGTCGAGAAGCGGACCTCCGCGGCCGCGCCGGTGGCCTCCAGGGCCTTGGCGAGGCGCAGGGGCGCGTACATCAGCTCTTCGTTGCCGAGTACGAGGACGCGGCCGGGTCGTTCGCCCAGCGCAGCGGTGAGTTCGCCCGTCATCGCGGGGAGGGCGGCCTCCAGCTCCGCTCGGTGGGCTGCGGTGAAGCCGTGGCGGCCGCCGTCCGGGACGCCCTTGGGCCAGTCGAGGGCGACGCGGGTGATCGGCTGCGGGTCGTCCGCCGGGGCTCCGCTCCTCAAACGCCGGAGGGGCTGCGTTCGCCCTGCGGCCTCGTACTGCTCCACCAGTGCCTGGCCCTTGGCCAGGACTCCCTCCGGGAGGCTGACCGTGCCCGAGGCGAGGGATATGAGGTCCACGCGGGCGCCGAGCTCGGCGGCGAAGGCCGTGAGGCGGTCGCGGTCGGCCGGGGAGCGCATGTCGACCAGGGCCACGACCACGTAGTGGGTGCGCGGGTGGCGGGCGTGCAGGTCGCGGATGGTGTTCAGGACCGTGTTGCCGGTGGAGAACTCGTCGTCCACCAGGACCAGCACCCCGGAGCCCGCGAGCAGCGCGGCGTCCTCCGGCAGCAGCAGGTGCGAGGTGGCGTGCGAGTGGGACTCCTCGAAGCCGCCCGCCGGCTCCACGCCCGGGACGGGACGGCGGGTGGAGTGCAGGTAGGGGGCGGGGCCCAGTCCGTCGGCCACGCAGTGGCCGAGTCCGGTGGCGGTCTCCGCGTAGCCGAGGACCACCGCGGAGGCGGCCGCCTCCTCTCCGAGCAGCGCCCGTACCCGCAGGCCGAGGCCGTACCCGGCGTCGTACACCGTCTTCGGGGACTGCGGGACGTGCTTGCCCAGCACCTGCGAGACCAGCAGGTGCGCGCGCTTGGGGTTGCGCCGCAGGGCGAGCCCGAGGAGTTCACCGAGCCGCGGGCCGGCGGCCGCCTCGCCCACGGCCGCCTCGCCCACGGCCGCCTGGGCCTCCTCGGCGTCCTCCAGGCGTACTCCCAGACGGTCCGCGACCCACGTTCCCGACCACACGCTGTCTATCTTCTTGCCCTTCCTCGTCGTCGGCCTCGTCACCGGCCCGCTCACACCTGGAGCCCGGCCGTGAGGAGGTCGACGAAGCCGACCTCCTCCTTCGCCACACCGAAGACCTCGGCGCGCAGCATGGTGCGCTCGGCCCAGGCCCGGTGGGGCTTCACCTCGTTCATCTTGTTCGTGTAGGCGGAACGCATCACTCCGCCGCCGCCGCACTCGGGGCGCAGGATGTCCTGGGCGTCGCTGAACTCCTCGTGGGAGACCACGGACAGCGCGTGCACGGGCGTGACGTGGGCGGGGTGGATGCAGGTCTTGCCGAGCAGTCCGTTGGCCCGGTCGAGTTCGATCTCGCGCAGCAGCCCGTCCAGGTCGTGCTCGATGAGTGCGGTGCGCAGTTCCTCGACGCCCTCCTCCAGGAAGGGGCTGCGGCGCAGCTGGGGCTTGAAGAGGCGCTGCTGGCTGCGGAAGTACTCCCAGACCGGTCCGGTGACGGTGAAGCCGGTGCCGTCGGCGCGGCTCAGTACGTTCACCACGTCCGCGATGACGCCGGCCACGATCTGGACGTCGTACGCGGTCATGTCGGGGGTGCGGCGCAGGCCGTAGGCGGAGCAGAAGTCGGTGACGCCGAGCCGCAGGGCGAGGACGCGCTCGCGGTGGGCGTTGACGGTGCGGGAGATGCCGGCGAGTGCCTCGATGCGGGTTTCGAGGTGGAGGAGGTCGGGGGTCTCCAGGACGGGCATCGCGTACAGCCGGGGCAGTCCGCTCGCGGCTTCGGCCTCGGCGACGGCGTCGAGGAAGGCGGTGCCGGTGCTCTCGGTGAACTTGGGCAGCACGAATCCGGCCAGGTGCCGCACCGTGCCTCCCAGGCGGCGCACGAGGTCGGGTATCTGCTCGGGGGTGCGGACGCGGACGAAGAGCAGCGGGTGCTCCGCGCCGTCCGGGCCGTCGGCGTCGAGTGCGGCGAACTGCCGGACGAGGTTTTCCTCGGCGCCGAGGACGTCGGCGTCGCTGATGGAATCCTCCAGGCAGAGGACCATGGAGACGACCCCGCGGCCGGCCTGCTTGCGGATGTCCGCGGCGAGGGCGGGGCGGGTCGCCGGGCTGTACAGGGTGGCGCCGAGCGCCGCCGCGAGGATCCGGGCGGGCGAGGCCTTGGTGAACTCCGCGGGCTCCTGGTGGAAGAGGTCCTTACGGACGCTGGGCGATATGTGCCCAAAGTGACGCATGTGCTTCCCCCGTACTGCCTCGGCGGCCCAACTGGCGTGGCCGGTAATAGTACGTACGAACGCGAGTCAAAAATTCCCCAAGCACATGAAATTCAGGTAACCCTCTTGCACCATGCCCACGTCTTTCGATTGAGACAAGGCCTTACGGGGGGCCGCATTGTCGTGCTCCACCCCGGGAAGGCAGGATGACGGGCATGACGCACTCGATGCAGAAGGGCTCGAACATCCCGGTGACCGCGGTGGCGGTCCGGGCGGTGCTGCGCTGGACCGGCGGCCCGGAGGTTCCGGACGTGGACGCTTCCGCGCTGCTCGTGGGCCCCGACGGCCGGGTGCGTTCGGACGAGGACTTCGTCTTCTACAACCAGCCCCGGCACCCCTCCGGCGCCGTCTGGCGGCTCGGCAAGAAGCAGCTCGGCGACGCGATCACCGACGCCGTCCAGGCGGACCTGCGCTCGGTGACCCCGGGCGTGGACCGGATCCTGGTGGTCGCCTCCGCCGAGGACGTGCCGTTCCACCGGGTGCGCGACCTGCGGATCCTGCTCTACGACGCCTCCCCCGGCGGCAGCTCAGATCCGCTGGCCTACTTCGACGTACGGCCCGAGACCGGCGCCGAGACGGCCCTGATGTGCGGGGAGCTGTACCGGCGGGGCGAGGGGTGGAAGTTCCGCGCACTGGGCGAGGGCTACTCCAACGGGCTCGTGGGGCTCGCGACCGACCACGGGATCTCGGTCGACGAGAACGCCGCCGAAGCCGAGGCGCAGCCCGCCGCCGGGCCCACCTCCGAGCAGACCGCCGCGATGGCCCCGCCCACGCAGGCCCCGCCGGCCGTCCAGCCGGCCTACGGGTACCCGCAGCCGGTGTCCCCGGCACCGGTGCCGGGTCCGGGCGGGGACCCGACGTTCCGGCTGCCGGTGCAGGGCCCGCAGTTCATCCGGCGCTGACCCGCCGGGCCGCCCGTGGTGGGGCGCCGGGGCCCTCGTCGGGCCCCGGCGTCAGTTCTTGGCGCTCTTGTAGCCGCGTCCCCACTGGAGCCCCCAGCCGTACAGCCGGTCCAGCTCGGCCTGGAACCCGTAGACGAACTTCACCTCGCGCCGCACGATCAGCTCGCCCTTGACCTTCTCGAAGGACACCACCGCGCAGGAGCGGGCCTCCGGGTGGCGTTCCTCCAGCGCGATCTCGATGCGCGGTCCGGCGCTCGGGAAGAGGGTGACCAGGGCGTGCGTCCGGTCGAACGCCGGGGTCTGGTCGTAGATGTAGACGAAGAACAGCAGCCGCTTGATCTCGTCGGCGTGGTCGAGATTGACGTAGAGGGTCTCGCCCGAGGCCGATCCGAAGCGGTCGTCGCCGCTGAGTTTGACGTACGGCGGGTCGTTGATGTCGCCGAGCAGGTTGCCGAGCGGCTGCACGGCGCCCCGGCTGCCGTCGGTGAGCTCGTAGAGGCAGCCGAGGTCCAGGTCGACGTTGACCATGCCCTGGGTGTGCGCCTGCACCATGTCCGGCTTGAAGAGCTTGAACGGGTGCCTGAAGAGCTGCCCGCTCTGGCCCGAGCGGCCGCCGATGTCCGAGGTGCGCATCCGCCAGGACAGGTTGACGCGCAGATTGCCGTGGACCGCCCCCTGTTTGGTGAGCGACACCGTCGGATGTCGCCTGGTCAGCTCGATCGCGTTCGACGAGGCGTTGCCCGACTGGAACTGGCCGGACCGGCTGCCCAGGATGCCGTCGAAGAATCCCATCCCCTACCCCCCTGATACGTACGGAAGCGGGGCGGCCCGCCGGGTCCGTGGACCCGCCCGGCCGCCCCGCAATGGGAGCGTTCCGCATTACCGCGGAGGTCATGCCTCCACGGCGGAACCCTCCGGTTCCAGTTCCAGCTTCTTGTTGCGTCGCACCGAGGACCAGAAGGACCAGGCGATCAGCACCACGCCGATGAGGCCGGTGATGACCTCGTTGATCTCGTACTGGATGGTGATGAGCAGGAGCACCGCGAGCGCGCCGATGGCGTAGTGCGCGCCGTGCTCCAGGTAGACGTACTCGTCGAGGGTGCCCTGGCGGACCAGGTAGACCGTCAGCGAGCGGACGTACATGGCACCGATGCCGAGGCCGAGGGCCATGAGCACGATGTCGTTGGTGATGGCGAAGGCGCCGATGACCCCGTCGAAGGAGAAGGAGGCGTCGAGGACTTCGAGGTAGAGGAACATGAAGAAGGCGGCCTTGCCGGCCATGGCGACGGCCGAGACGGGCTTGCCGCTCTTCTTCGCCTCCTCCTCGGCCTCGTGCTCGGCCTCCTCCTCTTCCTCGAGCCGGTTCTCGAAGTAGCCGGAGAGGCCGCCGACGATCATGTAGGTGATCAGACCGAGGACACCGGAGACCAGGACGGTCTGCGCCTTGTCCACGTGGACGCCGCCGTGCTGGTGGGCCTGGGTGGCGACGGTCATCGAGGCGACGACCAGGACGATCAGCGCGACGCACGCGGACAGCATGTCGATCTTGCCGAGCTTGGCGAGCGGACGCTCCAGCCAGGCGAGCCACTTGATGTCACGGTCCTCGAAAATGAAGTCGAGGAAGATCATCAGCAGGAACATGCCACCGAACGCGGCAATGGACGGGTGAGCGTCCGTGACCAGCTGCTGGTACTGCTCCTTGTCGTTCAGCGCCAGCTGGACGGCCTCGATGGGACCGATCTTGGCGCTGATGGCAACAATGACGACGGGGAATACCAGTCGCATGCCGAAGACCGCGATGAGCACGCCGACCGTCAGGAAGATCTTCTGCCAGAAGGCATTCATCTTCTTCAGGATTCCGGCGTTGACCACCGCGTTGTCGAAGGACAGCGAGATCTCGAGGATCGTCAGGATCGCCACGATGCCGAAAGCGGTCCACCCCCCGTAGATCACCGCTGCGGCCAGACCGAGCGCAGTGACTGCGAACGACCAGCCGAAGGTTTTCAGAACCACTGGCACCCCATCGTCTTGTACGGCTTTACGAAACGTTGACCCCGAAGTCTAGAGCGATGCCCCGGAGGCCCGACGCGTACCCCTGCCCTACCGCCCGGAACTTCCATTCGCCCCCGTAGCGGTAGACCTCGCCGAAGATCATCGCGGTCTCGCTGGAGGCGTCCTCGGAGAGGTCGTAGCGGGCCAGCTCCTGACCGTCCGCCTGGTTCACCACGCGGATGAAGGCATTGCTGACCTGGCCGAAGCTCTGCCGGCGGACGTCCGCTTCGTGAATGGAGACGGGGAAGACGATCTTGTCCACCATTTCCGGCACCTTGGTGAGGTCGATGATGATCGACTCGTCGTCGCCTTCACCCTCGCCGGTGAGGTTGTCCCCCGTGTGTTCGACGGAGCCGTCGGGGCTCCTGAGGTTGTTGTAGAAGACGAAGTAGTCGTCCCCGAGCACGCGGCCGCTGTTGCACAGCAGCGCGCTGGCGTCGAGGTCGAAGTCGGCTCCCGTGGTGGAGCGCGCGTCCCAACCGAGGCCGATCAGAACCCGGGTGAGGTTCGGTGCGGCCTTGGAGAGAGAGACATTGCCCCCCTTGGCGAGTGTGACGCCCATGTTGTGGTCCTCCCCGGACGACGGTGTGACGGCGGTGCGGTGGCGGCGGTGCGGTGGTGCCGTGGTGACGGTGGTGCCGTGGTGACGGTGATGCGATGGTGACGGTGATGCGATGGCGGTGCCGGGCCGGCGGGTGGTCCGCCGGCGCAAAGCCGGTCCGGCGCCGTACACACAGTGCACGGCGCCGGACGGTGGACTGCTCTCGGGGTCAGACGTTGACGCCGAAGTCCTGCGCGATGCCGCGCAGGCCCGAGGCGTAGCCCTGGCCGATGGCGCGGAACTTCCACTCCGCACCGTTGCGGTAGAGCTCGCCGAAGACCATGGCGGTCTCGGTCGAGGCGTCCTCGGAGAGGTCGTAGCGGGCGAGCTCCGAATTGTCGGCCTGGTTCACGACGCGGATGTACGCGTTGCGGACCTGGCCGAAGCTCTGCTGGCGGGCCTCGGCCTCGTAGATCGAGACGGGGAAGACGATCTTCGCGACGTCGCCCGGGACGCCGGCGAGGTTCACCTTGATCGCCTCGTCGTCGCCCTCGCCCTCACCGGTGGTGTTGTCACCGGTGTGCTCGACCGAGCCGTCGGGGCTCTTCAGGTTGTTGAAGAAGACGAAGTTCGCGTCGGTGGCGACCTTGCCCTGGTCGTTGGTCAGGATCGCGCTCGCGTCGAGGTCGAAGTCGACGCCGGTGGTGGTGCGAGCGTCCCAGCCCAGACCGACGATGACCGCCGTCAGGTTAGGCGCGGCCTTGGTCAGCGAGACGTTGCCGCCCTTGCTGAGGCTGACTCCCACTGGTCCTCCATTGGGTTCTGTGTGGGGCGGTGCCCCGTCGTGCGGTTGCAATCGGATCAACGTTTCGATCCTAGTGACGGGTTCCCGACCCACAGGGGGTTTTTAGAGGCTGTCGAGCGCCTTGATGTACTCGTTCAGGTCACGGGCGTCGGGCAGTCCGTTGACCACGGTCCAGCGCACGACGCCGTCCTTGTCGATGATGAAGGTGCCGCGGACCGCGCAGCCCTTCTCCTCGTCGAAGACTCCGTAGGCGCGGGAGGTCTCGCCGTGCGGCCAGAAGTCCGACAGCAGCGGGTAGTCGAGGCCCTCCTGCTCGCCGAAGACCCGCAGGGTGGGCACGGAGTCGTTGGAGACCGCGAGGAGCTGCACGTCGTCGTTCTGGAAGCGGGGCAGCTGGTCGCGCAGCTCGCACAGCTCGCCCGTGCAGACGCCGGTGAAGGCGAACGGGTAGAAGAGCAGCACCACGGCCTTCTCTCCCCGGAAGTCGGAGAGCCGCACCACCCGGCCGTGGTTGTCCTTGAGCTCGAAGTCCGGGGCCTTGTCGCCGACCTCGATCGCCATCTCTCGCATCCCTTCGTTCCGCATCCCTGCGTTGGGCTGTTCGGGTGAGTCAAAGACTAGGCCCTGGGGCCTCCGGAGCCGGGAACGCACACACCCCGCCGACCGGGGGTCACCTGGTCGGCGGGGTGTGGCTGCGTCTCCGCTCGGCTGCGGGTGCGTCTCAGCGCTTGGTCTTCGCCGCGGTCTTGGGCGTCGCCAGCTTGGTGGAGGTCCACTCCTTGCCGACGGGCAGGCCCTTGGCCAGCGAAAGACCGGCGGTCTCGGCTGCCTCGCTGATGTCGCTGGCCTCGACGTAGCCGTCGCGGCCCGTCTTGGGCGTCAGCAGCAGGATCAGTGCGCCGTCCTCGACCAGCTCGGTCGCGTCGACCAGGGCGTCCGTCAGATCGCCGTCCTCGTCGCGGAACCACAGCAGCACGGCGTCGGCGACGTCGTCGTAGTCCTCGTCGGCAAGCTCATTGACGAGTGCCTCGACGGAATCACGGAATTCCTGATCGACGTCGTCGTCGTAGCCGATCTCCTGGACCACCTGTTCGGACTGGAAACCCAGCCGGGCGGCCAGGCTCTCCGCGTGGTCCGCGGTCGCGCTCACGGGGTGCCTCCTGCTCATGTTCGGTGAATGTCTTCGGCGGCGCGCGTACGCGCAGCATTGGGCGTAGTCCACACGGGAGCGGCGGATCGCGCAAGTACCCGGCCGCCGAGACCGTCGAAACGGTGACGATTGCGGCCGTCTCGCCGCAACTTTCAGCCTTCCCGCATGGGCCTCTGGTGATTCATCCCACACCATTCCAGCTCATTCGGCATTGCATGAGGACTTTCCTACCTGTTTGAGGGACGAACGGCCTTGCGAAGGAGCCGCCCGGTTTGGGCGTAGGGTTGCGATTTGACCGGCTCTGCCGCCGATCCCACCGGCGCCCACCCCTACGTTTCCTGCCGACGCCCGGGGTTACCCGGTGGTACAGATGACGATCTCGGCCGAGAGTAAGACCATGGGAGGCGGCGAACCCCAGTTACGGCCCCAGCACGACTCCCCCGACAGCGAAGGAACAGCGTGGCTTCCGCATCCGATCGCAATCCGATCATCATTGGCGGCCTCCCGAGTCAGGTCCCGGACTTCGATCCGGAGGAGACGCAGGAGTGGCTCGACTCCCTGGACGCAGCGGTCGACGAGCGGGGCCGCGAACGCGCCCGCTACCTCATGTTGCGCCTGATCGAGCGGGCCCGCGAGAAGCGCGTGGCCGTGCCCGAGATGCGCAGCACGGACTACGTCAACACGATCGCCACCAAGGACGAGCCGTTCTTCCCCGGCAACGAGGAGATCGAGCGCAAGGTCCTGAACGCCACCCGCTGGAACGCGGCCGTCATGGTCTCCCGCGCGCAGCGTCCGGGGATCGGCGTCGGCGGTCACATCGCCACGTTCGCCTCCTCCGCCTCTCTCTACGACGTGGGCTTCAACCACTTCTTCCGGGGCAAGGACGAGGGCGACGGCGGCGACCAGATCTTCTTCCAGGGCCACGCCTCCCCCGGCATCTACGCCCGCGCCTACCTCCTGGACCGGCTCACCGAGCAGCAGCTCGACGCGTTCCGTCAGGAGAAGTCGAAGGCCCCTTACGGCCTTTCGAGTTACCCGCACCCGCGGCTGATGCCGGACTTCTGGGAGTTCCCGACGGTCTCGATGGGCCTCGGCCCGCTCGGTGCGATCTACCAGGCCCGGATGAACCGGTACATGGAGGCGCGCGGGATCGCCGACACCTCCAAGTCCCACGTTTGGGCGTATCTCGGCGACGGCGAGATGGACGAGCCGGAGTCGCTCGGCCAGCTGTCGATCGCCGCCCGCGAGGGCCTGGACAACCTGACCTTCGTCGTCAACTGCAACCTGCAGCGCCTCGACGGCCCGGTCCGCGGCAACGGGAAGATCATCCAGGAGCTGGAGTCGCAGTTCCGCGGCGCCGGCTGGAACGTCATCAAGCTGATCTGGGACCGTTCCTGGGACCCGCTGCTGGCCCAGGACCGCGACGGCATCCTGGTCAACAAGATGAACTCCACCCCGGACGGACAGTTCCAGACGTACGCCACCGAATCGGGTGCGTACATCCGTGAGCACTTCTTCGGCGGCGACCAGCGGCTGCGCGCGATGGTCGAGAACATGACCGACTACCAGATCCAGCACCTGGGACGCGGCGGCCACGACCACAAGAAGGTCTACGCGGCCTACGCGGCGGCCAAGGCCCACAAGGGCCAGCCGACGGTGATCCTGGCGCAGACGGTCAAGGGCTGGACGCTCGGCCCGAACTTCGAGGGCCGCAACGCGACGCACCAGATGAAGAAGCTGACGGTCGACGACCTCAAGCGCTTCCGCGACCGCCTGCGCATCCCGATCACGGACCAGCAGCTGGAGAGCGGCGCCCCGCCGTACTACCACCCGGGCCGCAACTCGCCCGAGATCCAGTACATGCACGACCAGCGCAACGCCCACGGCGGCTACGTGCCGACCCGTGTGGTGCGCGCCAAGCCGCTGCAGCTGCCGGACGACAAGACGTACGCGGCCGCCAAGAAGGGCTCGGGCCAGCAGTCGATCGCCACCACGATGGCCTTCGTACGCATCCTGAAGGACCTGATGCGGGACAAGGAGATCGGCAAGCGGTTCGTGCTGATCGCGCCGGACGAGTACCGCACCTTCGGCATGGACGCGTTCTTCCCGAGCGCCAAGATCTACAACCCGCTGGGCCAGCAGTACGAGGCGGTCGACCGCGACCTGCTGCTCGCGTACAAGGAGTCGCCGACCGGCCAGATGCTGCACGACGGCATCTCGGAGGCGGGCTGCACGGCCTCGCTGATCGCCGCGGGTTCGGCGTACGCGACGCACGGCGAGCCGCTGATCCCGGTCTACGTCTTCTACTCGATGTTCGGTTTCCAGCGCACGGGCGACCAGTTCTGGCAGATGGCCGACCAGCTGGCGCGCGGTTTCGTGCTGGGTGCGACCGCGGGCCGGACCACCCTGACGGGTGAGGGCCTCCAGCACGCGGACGGTCACTCCCAGCTGCTGGCCTCGACGAACCCGGGCTGCGTCGCCTACGACCCGGCCTACGGCTACGAGATCGCGCACATCGTCCAGGACGGTCTGCGGCGCATGTACGGGCCCGAGGCCGAGGACGTCTTCTACTACCTGACCGTCTACAACGAGCCGATCCAGCACCCGGCGGAGCCGGCGGACGTCGACGTGGACGGCATCCTCAAGGGCATCCACAAGGTGTCCACGGGCACGGCGGGCGCGATCGGGGCGCAGATCATGGCCTCGGGCGTGGCCGTGCCGTGGGCCCTGGAGGCGCAGCGGCTGCTCGCCGAGGACTGGAACGTCCGGGCGGACGTCTGGTCGGCGACCTCCTGGAACGAGCTGCGCCGCGAGGCCGTCGAGGTGGAGGAGCACAACCTGCTCCACCCGGAGGAGGAGCAGCGCGTCCCGTACGTGACGCGGAAGCTGTCGGGTGCGGAGGGTCCGTTCGTCGCGGTCTCCGACTGGATGCGCTCGGTCCCGGACCAGATCTCGCGGTGGGTGCCCGGCACGTACACCTCGCTGGGCGCGGACGGCTTCGGCTTCGCGGACACGCGCGGTGCGGCGCGGCGCTTCTTCCACATCGACGCGCAGTCGGTGGTCTTGGCGACGCTGACCGAGCTCGCCCGTGACGGGAAGATCGACCGCTCGGTGCTGAAGCAGGCGGTCGACCGGTACCAGCTGCTGGACGTGACGGCGGCGGACCCGGGCGCGGCCGGCGGCGACGCGTAGTTTCACCCTTGCGTGGGGGTGCCGGGACACGTGTCCCGGCACCCCCTTACGTGTTCTTTACGATGCTGGCATGAAGGAACCCACACGTCAGGCGCGCTGGGAGCGGTGGACCCAGACCCCGCTGCTGGTCCTCGCCCTGGCCTTCGCCGTCGCGTACGCCGTGCCCATCGTGGCGCCGGACGCGGATCCGGCGGTGCACCGGGCCTGCACCCACGCGGAGTGGGTGGTGTGGGGGGCCTTCGCCCTCGACTACCTGGTACGCCTCTCCCTGGCCCCGGCCCGGATGCGGTTCGTCCGGACCCACTGGCTGGACCTGGCGGCCGTGGTGCTGCCGCTGGTGCAGCCGTTGCGGCTGCTCCGGCTGGTCGCCACCCTGATGCTGGTGGGGCGGCGGGCCCGGATGGCCCCGCAGATCCGGCTGACGACGTACGTGGCCGGGGCGGTGGTGGGGTTGCTGATGTTCGGCTCCCTGGCGGTGCTGAGCGTGGAGCGGGACGCGCCCAACGGGAACATCAAGAACCTGGGCGACGCGGTGTGGTGGTCCTTCACCACCATGACGACCGTCGGGTACGGGGACCACTCCCCCACCACCGGCCTGGGCCGGGTGCTGGCCGTCGGGCTGATGCTGTCGGGGATCGCCCTGCTCGGTGTGGTCACCGCGAACATCGCCGCCTGGTTCATCGCGCGGTTCGAGCGGGACGACCAGGTGGAGCGGCTCCAGCTGGTCGCCCTCCAGGAGCTCCAGGCCGAGGTACGGGCGCTGCGCGCCGAAGTCGCCCGGCTGGGCGGCGGTGAGGCCGACCAGCCGGCTGCCCCGGCGCCGCGCGAGCCCGCGCCCGAGACGGCCTAGTGCTCCCACACCTTGAACGCCCGTACCTGGTACGGCGACTGGGGCAGCCAGACCCCGTCCCCGGAGTAGGTCTGGAACTCGCCGGTCTCCGCGCATTCGGCTGACTGGTAGGTGGTGACGGGGCGGCCGGTCCGGTTGGCGAGGGACTGTGCGCTGGTCCCGGCGGGCAGTGCGGTGCAGCTCTCGATGTCGATGCCGCTCAGCTCGAAGGTCTGCCGCTTGCCCTTGAACTCGGCCTTGCCCCACAGGCACAGCTGCCCGGTGGCGCAGCCGTTCAGCGTCGGCGGGCCGGCCGCGTGTGCGGGGCCGGCTGTGCTGGGGATCAGGGCGGTCAGGGTGAGGGCGAGGACGGCGAAAGCGGTGTTCCACGTACGCATGACGGGTCAACTCCTTGATGACGGGCGGCACCCGGACCGTTTCCGGGGCTTCGCCGACACCACGCTGACCTGCGAGGACGGGCGGACGGAAGAGGGCGAGGCCGGCTCCACCCGGATAGGCGACAGCCCCGCCGGAACCGTCCGGCGGGGCTGTCGTGCGTATGGAGTTGACGCCTCCGGTGCCCCGGAGGGCGCTCGGGGGCGGCGGCTCAGATGTGGGCCGCGCCGGCCCCCTGGGCGGCGTTCTCGCCGCGCTTGGTGAAGCAGGCGACGACGGCGGCGAGGACCGCGACGACGCCGGCGACGGTGAAGGCGGTGCCCATGCCGTCGACGAACGTCTCGTGGGCGACGTCGGTGATCTTCTGCGCGATCTCGGCCGGGACGCCCGGGGGCACCGGGGCGATGCCCACCTGGACCCCCTTCTCGGCGAGCTCGGTCTGCTCCGGGGTGAGCGGGGGCAGTTCCGCGGCCCGCCAGTTGTCCCCGAACGAGTTGCCGACCGTGCTCGCCATGACCGCTCCGAGGACGGCGGTGCCGAGGCTGCCGCCGACCTGCATGGCGGCCTGCTGGAGCCCGCCGGCCACGCCGGACAGCTCCAGCGGGGCGTTGCCGACGATGACCTCGGTGGCCCCGACCATGACGGGCGCGAGGCCGAGGCCGAGCAGGGCGAACCAGAGCGACATGGTGAGGGTGCCGGTGCCCGGGGTGAGTCGCGCCATCCCGAAGCAGGCGGCAGCGGTGGCGACCATGCCGGCGACGAGCGGGATGCGCGGGCCGACCTTGGTGATGGCGGCGCCGGCCAGCGGGGAACCGATGATCATCATGCCGGTCAGCGGGAGCAGGTGCAGGCCGCTGTCGACGGGGCTCATCCCGTGGACGTTCTGCAGGTAGAAGGTGACGAAGAACAGGCCGCCCATGAAGGCGAAGGCCATCAGCACCATCAGCACGGTGCCCGCGGACAGCGGCAGCGAGCGGAACATGCCCAGCGGGATCAGCGGCTCGGAGACCCTGGTCTCCCAGAACGTGAAGAGGAAGAAGCCGAGCACGGAGCCGGCGAGGAAGAGCAGTGTCCGGGAGTCGCCCCAGCCCCATTCCGCGGCCTTGATCAGGGCCCAGATCAGGGAGAACATCGCCCCCGACAGCAGCAGGATGCCCAGCAGGTCGAAGGAGCGCGGGGCGTTCTCCGCACGGTGATCGACCAGGATGAACAGGCCGAAGAGCAGCGCGACGATCCCGACGGGCACGTTGATGAAGAACACGGACTGCCAGTTGACGTGCTCGACGAGCAGGCCGCCGACGATGGGGCCGGCCGCGGTCGAGGCGCCGATGACCATGCCCCAGATGCCGATGGCCATGTTGAGCTTCTCGGCGGGGAAGGTGGCGCGCAGCAGGCCGAGCGCGGCGGGCATCAGCAGTGCGCCGAACAGGCCCTGGGCGACGCGGAAGCCGATGACGAGCTCGACGCCGGAGGACAGGCCGATCGCGGCGGAGGAGAGCGCGAAGCCCGCGATGCCGATGAGGAAGGTCTGGCGGTGGCCGAAGCGGTCGCCGAGCTTGCCCGCGGTGATCAGGGAGACCGCGAGGGCCAGCAGGTAGCCGTTGGTGATCCACTGGACCTCGGCGAGCGAGGCGCTGAGGTCCTGCTGGATCGCGGGGTTGGCGACGGCGACGATCGTGCCGTCGAGGGTGACCATCATGACGCCGATCGCCACGGCGAAGAGGGTCAGCCAGGGGTGGCCGCGCAGCCCGGGGCGGGCCGCGGCGGGCTCCGATTCCTTGGCCAGGGTGATCTGACTAGTCATGCCGACAGGTTAGTGACAGCGACTGACACTTCACAGACGGGTTAACGAGACAGTAACTGTCAGGTCTGTCACAGGTAGCCTGACCCCTCACTCAGCGTCAGAGAGGACCCCCTGCGGTGATGACCGACTCGGACGCCGGAGCCGCCGGCGGACTGCGCGAGCGCAAGAAGCGGCGTACCAGGGACGCTCTGCTGCGCGCCGCCCTGCTGCTCTTCCTCGCCCGGGGGTACGAGCGGACGACCGTCGACGAGATCACCGACGCCGTGGACGTGTCCCAGCGCACCTTCTTCCGCTACTTCGCGAACAAGGAGGAGGTGGCCTTCGCCGTCCAGGACCTCGTCGAGTCGCACTTCGTGGCGGCGCTGGAGTCCCGGCCGGCCGGGGAGGGCCCCTTCGAGGCGATGCGGGCGGCGGTGCTCGACGCGTGGGACACCCTCGACGAGGCCATCTCGGAGGTGGTCCCGGTCGACCTCTACATGCGCACGTACCGGATGATCGAATCGACGCCGGCCCTGCTCGCGGTGCACCTGCGTCGCTCGACGGAGCTGGAGGAGCGGATCGCCCGGCTGATCGCGGAGCGCGAGGGACTCGACGTCGACGCCGATCCGCGGCCGCGGGTGGCCGTCGCCGCCTTCACCGGAGTGATGCGGGTCACGGGGCGGCTCTGGGGGCAGGGCGAGGACACCAGCGTGGCCGCGATCCGCCGGATGACCGAGAGCTACCTCGACCAGATCGGCCCGGCCCTGTCGGCCCCTTGGCGCACACCGGCCTGACCGTCCCGTAGGCCGCACCCCCCACGGCTCGCCCGCCGCACCACGCCTCGCCGCACACCTCCGGCTCGCCGGTGCCGCGGGTGGCGGGTGCGGCGTGCGGCGTGCGGCGGGTCGCGGTGGGCGGCGGGTCGCGGCAGCGCGCGGCCGGTCCGCCACGCCCGGTCGATCGTGAGTCGCGTCACCAAAACCCTTGATCCCTCCCGGCGTTCACCGGTACGGCGCGACGGGCCCCGGCGGCCGCGCGGCCCGCGCCGGACCTGGCCGGACGGTCGGCGGGGCCCTTCTTCCGATCGGCCGTACCGCGGTCGGCCCGGCTTACCCGGACGGCCGTGAGGAGCGTCACCCGGAGCGTCCTGGCGGGAAGACGTCTCATACGCTGGTCGTAGTGAACGTGCCCGGCCTCGCCCACCCCACCGCCCCCGGCGCCGACCCGCGCCCTGCCGCCCTGCGTGCCCTGCTCGCGCTCGCGGTGGTCTTCGTCCTGCTCGCGACCACCGGCTGGACCGCCGTGCACCGCCCCGAGGGCGGGACCCCGCTGCGGGCGGCCTCGCTGGCCGCCTGGAAGAGCGCGCGGATCGACGGCCGCCCGGTGCCGCCCGCGGACGCGGACGCCGCCACCGTGGCCCACTTCTTCGCCGGCCTCGACTCCGCCCAGCGGTCCGACCTCGCCGAGAGCTACCCCCTCGTCGTCGGCAACCTCGACGGGGCCCCGGCCACGACCCGCTACCGGGCCAACCTCCTCGGCCTGCTGCAGGCCGTGCAGGTGGAGGAGGCGCGCAGCCGCGACGTCGCCCTCACCCCCGCCGACCGTGCCACGGCGATCCGCCGCTCCCACCGCTTCGAGTCGCTCGCCGCACCCGGCCGGCAGATCCTCGCCTTCGACCCGACCGGCAACGGCCTGGTCGCCGAGGTCTTCGGCGACCTCGACCGGGCCCGCCGGGTCTCGGTGATCGTCCCCGGCGTCGACACCGACGCGCTCACCTTCGAGCGCACCCAGCGCCACTTCACGGCCCCCGTCGGCATGGCCGAGTCCCTGTACGAGGCCGAGCGCGCGGCCTCGCCCGACAGCCGGACCGCGGTCATCGCCTGGGCCGGCTACACCGCCCCCACCGGGGTCGGCATGGACGCGGCCACCGGCCACATGGCCTTCGACGGCGCCGTCCGCCTGAAGGCGCTGACCGGGGCCCTGCCCGGGGAATCGAGCGTGGCCCTGTTCTGCCACAGCTACGGATCGGTGGTGTGCGGGGTCGCCGCGCGCGAACTCCCCGCCCGGGTCACGGACATCGTGGTGGCGGGCAGCCCCGGCATGCGCACGCAGAACGTCGCCGGACTGCACACCTCGGCCCGGGTCTGGGCCACCCGCGACCAGGGCGACTGGATCGCCGACGTACCGCACCTGGAGGTCGGCGGGCTGGGCCACGGCGCCGACCCGGTCTCCCCGGACTTCGGCGCACGGCTGCTCTCCTCGGCCGGGGCCAAGAGCCACACCGGCTATTTCACGCCAGGCACGGACTCGCTGCGCAACTTCGCCGAGGTCGGAACCGGCGCGTTCCGTTCCCTCGTCTGCGCGACCGGTGCGGACGCATGCGGACGCGGAGTCTCCGCAACGGATCAGGACTAGACGCAGGCGGGGGGCCGGGCACGGGGCCTGAAAAACGGGCCCCGCAGCGAGGGGGACGCACGGGGTCGCCTCCCTTTACGATGTGCCGCATGGGTGACGTACTGGCCGGAAACCATGCCGTCTGGGAGTTCGACTCGGACTCGGTGCTCATCCGCTTCGCACGGGGGATGCGAACGCCAAGGCTCTTTCACGCGCTCGGCCCGCGCCGGATCCCCCTGGAAGCGGTGTCCGGGGTGAGCCTGGCCCCCGGGAAACGGGACACGTTGGTGCTGCGCGCCGTCCCGCGGCTCGGCGCGGATCCGCTGATGGAGGCCGCCGCGGGGCAGCTGCGGGAGGTCTGCGACCCGTACCGGCTGGTCCTGCCGGGCGAACGGGCCCCGCAGGCCGCCGCCTTCGCCGACGCCCTGCTGGCCCGGCTCGGTCCGGACGCGGCCGAGCCGGCCGAGCGCTTCCTGGTCGACGTGCCTCGCCCCGCGCTGCTGAAGGCGTACGACGCCCGGGTGGGCTTCGACGGGTCCGCGATCACCTTCCACTGGTCCCGTACGGGTGCCACGAGCACCAAGTGGAAGGCGTGCGACCAGCGTTACCCGCTGTCCGCGGTGACGGGGGTGGAGTGGCGCTCCCCCGAAGGACCCGGCGGGCACCTGCGGCTGCTGCTGCGGGACGCCACCGGGGATCCGCGGCCGGACCACGACCTGGCGGCGGCCGTGTTCGGCATGGGGTACGGGGCGGTGCACGAGTCCCTGCCGTTCGCGGCGGGGGTGCTGGCCGCGGTGCGGGGGCGGGCCGCGGTGCCGTCCGTGCCGCACCGGGCCGGGGACTCGGGCGAGCGGCTCCACCACCTGAGCGAGCTCCACAGTGCGGGGCTGCTGACGGACGCGGAGTACGTCGCACTGCGGGATCGTTTCACCGCGGAGTCCCTGTAGCCCGCTTCGCCGCGGGCCGGGCGGCGTGCGGCATGCCGCTGCGGGCGGGCGGGGGCGGCGGGCCGTTGCCGGCGGGGCTGCCGGGCGACGTGCCGCTGCGGGCCGGCCGACCGCGGAGCCGCTGCGCGGGGCCTGTCCCCTACCCGCCCTTCCACCGTTCCCCGGGCTCCGCCCGGACCCTGCCCCGGCTACCGCCGGGAGGTGCCCCCGTCCTCGAACGCCGGACAGGCTGGATGTGGTCGACGTCGGCCTGCACGTGCAGCGCCGTTACCGCCGCCCGGAGGCGATGGAGGCGCGGGATCCGGGGCGGGGCCCCGGCGGCGGCGCCGCACCCCGACCGGGGTCAGGACTCCCGGACCACCGACGTGAACGTCATGTCCGGGTAGCGGTCGCCCGCGACCCCGGCGGCGATGGGTTCCAGGAGGGCCAGTTCCTCCGCCGTGAGGGTGATACCCGCCGCGGCGGTGTTCTCGCGGAGGCGAGCCGGCTTGCGGGTGCCCGGGATCGGAACCACCGTCAGGCCGTGCACCTGCGCCCGCTGCTGCACCCACGCCAGGGCGATCTGCGCCGGTGTGGCCCCGCGCCCGGCCGCCACCTCCCGGATCGGGGCCAGCAGCGCGGCATTGGCCTTCGCGTTGTCCCCGCTGAACCGCGGCTGGCGGAGCCGGAAGTCGCCCTCCGACAGCTCGGCGGCGGCATCCGCGAACGCCCCCGCCAGGAAGCCCCGCCCCAGCGGCGAGTACGGCACGAAGGCGACGCCCAGCTCCGCCGCCGCGCCGACCGCGCTGCGCTCCACGTCCCGGCTGAAGAGCGACCACTCCGACTGGAGGGCCGCGATCGGGTGGACGGCGTGGGCCTCGCGCAGCTCCGCGCCCGTGACCTCGCTCAGCCCGAGCCGGCGGACCTTGCCCTCGGCCACCAGCTCCGCCATCTCGCCGACCGACTCGGACAGCGGGACGGCCGGGTCGCGCCGGTGCATGTAGTAGAGGTCGATGACGTCCGTGCCGAGCCGGCGCAGGCTGCCCTCGACGGCCCGGCGGATGTAGGTGCGCTCGTTGCGGATGCCCCGGTAGGTCGGGTCCTCGTTGCGTTCGATGCCGAACTTCGTGGCGAGGGTGATCTCGTCCCGGTGCGCGGCCACGAACGGGGCGAGGAACTCCTCGTTCTTCCCCTGCCCGTAGACGTCCGCCGTGTCGATGAGGGTCACCCCTGCGGCCAGCGCCGCTTCCAGCGTCTCGCGGGCCACGGCCTCGTCGGTCGCCCCGTAGTGCTCGCTCATGCCCATGCAGCCGAGGCCCTGGATGCCGACCAGGGGCCCGTCCTTGCCGAGTTCCACCTGGGCGAGCCGGTCGGTGGTGGTGTGCTTGTGCTCCGTCATGATCGTGCCTTCCCCGAGTAAATGCCGATCTTGTAGTCCAGTACGGCGAGCGCGTCGGTCAGCTCCGTGAGCCGCGCCCGCACCTCGCTCCGCGTCCGTTCCAGCAGCGCCCGGCGCTCGTCGAACGTGTGGTCCCCCTCGCGCACCAGTTCCGCGTAGCGGACCATGTCCGCCACCGACATCCCGGTGGCGCGCAGCTTGCCCACGAAGGCCAGCCAGTTCAGGTCCTGGTCGCTGAAGCGGCGCTGCCCCGAGTGGGAGCGGTCCACGTGCGGCATCAGCCCGATCCGCTCGTACCAGCGCAGGGTGTGCTGGGTCAGACCGGTGCGGGCCTCGACCTCGCTGATCGTGTACCGCGTCTGCGTCAGGCTCTGGCTCATGGCCCCCACGCTAAAACCCTTGAGTGCACTCCAAGCAAGTAGGCTCGGCGGCATGGAGAGCGTGGAGGGCGTGAACAGCATGGAAAGCCTGCGGATCATCGAGACCTGGCCGGTGGGGACCGCCGCGGCGGCCGTCGTGCGCGCCGACGGAACACCGGCCGGTTCCCACGGTCCCGTCGACCACCGTTTCCCGCTGGCCTCGGTGACCAAGCCCCTCGCCGCGTACGCCGCCCTCGTCGCGTACGAGGAGGGGGCCGTCGAGCTGGACGAGCCGGCCGGGCCCGAGGGGTCGACGGTCCGTCACCTCCTCGCGCACACCAGCGGCCTGGCCTTCGACGAGCACCGGGTGACCGCCCCGCCCGGGGACCGCCGGCTGTACTCGAACGCCGGATTCGAGGTGCTCGGCGACCACATCGCCAAGGCCACCGGGATCCCCTTCGCCGAATACCTCCACCAGGCGGTCTTCGAGCCGCTCGGCATGACCTCCAGCAGCCTGGAGGGCTCCCCCGCCAAGGACGGCGTGTCCACCGTCTCCGACCTGCTGCGGTTCGCCGCCGAGCTGCAGGCGCCCCGGCTGCTCGACGTCCGTACGGTCGCCGAGGCCACCTCCGTCGTCCACCCCGGCCTCAAGGGCGTCCTGCCGGGTTACGGGCACCAGTCCCCCAACGACTGGGGACTCGGCGTGGAGATCCGTGACGGCAAGTCCCCGCACTGGACGGGCACTTCCTCCTCACCGCGCACTTTCGGCCACTTCGGACAGTCGGGCACCTTCCTGTGGGTGGACCCGGACGCCCGCGCCGCGTGCGTGGCGCTCACGGACCGCGCCTTCGGCCCGTGGGCCGTCGCGGCCTGGACTCCGTTCACCGACGCGGTCCTGGCCGAGCTGCGCTCCCGGTAGGAGGCGCCATCGGCTTCAGGCGGGCAGTTCGAAGATCAGCAGTTCCCCCGGGGAGCCCGCGGTGACCTCCAGGCCCTTCTCGCCGGTGATCCGCACCGAGTCCCCGGGGCCGAGTTCGGCCCCGTCCAGCCGCAGGTCCCCGCGCACCACGTGCAGGTAGATCCGCTCCGCCTCCGGTACGGGGATCCGCTCGCCCGCGCCGGGCCGCCGGACGTGCAGGACGGCGCCGGCCGCGGGGATCCCGTACGGCGTGGCGTCGTCGATGTCCGCGACCACCTCGTACGAGGGCTCGCCGCCGGCGGCGAGGGGCGCGAGCCAGATCTGCACGAAGCGCAGACGCTGCGCGCCGTCGTTGCGCTCGACGTGCCGCGCCCCGGAGCCCGCACTGAGCCGCTGGACGTCCCCGGGGCGGACCACGCCCTGCTCGCCGGTGCTGTCCTGGTGGGTGAGCTCGCCCTCGACGACCCAGGTGACGATCTCGGTGTGGCTGTGCGGGTGCTCGTCGAATCCGGCGCCGGGCGCGAGGGTTTCCTCGTTGCAGGCCAGGACGGGTCCGAAGCGCAGGTTGTCCGGGTCGTAGAAGGACCCGAAGGAGAAGGCGTGGCGGCTGGTGATCCCGGCGTCCGGGTCCCCGCCCTCGTACCGGTCCGTACCGCGTCGCACATCAATCATGGGGGCCACCGTAGCGCCGGGGCGGCGCCGTGCACGGGACCGGACTCCGCGCAGCCCGGTCGATAAGGCAGTCTTGTCCCGTGCCCCAACCCGAACGTGAGCATTCCCCCGCGACACAAGCCGCGCACCCCGTGGCTCCCGCCCATCCGCACGCCGCGACGCTGCGCCGGCTGGAGAAGTCATCCGGCCGGCTCGCCGCGAACGCGATCGCGCGCATGGACGAGACCTTGCCGTGGTACCGGGCGATGCCCCCGGAGAACCGGTCCTGGATCGGCCTGGTCGCGCAGGCCGGCATCGCCGCGTTCACGGAGTGGTTCCGGCACCCCGAGACCCCGCAGGCGATCTCGACCGACGTCTTCGGTACGGCTCCGCGAGAGCTGACCCGGGCGATCACGCTGCGCCAGACGGTGGAGATGGTCCGCACCACGATCGAGGTCATGGAGACCGCGATCGAGGAGGTGGCGGCCCCGGGCGACGAGTCGATCCTGCGCGAGGCGCTGCTGGTGTACGCCCGGGAGATCGCCTTCGCGACGGCCCAGGTGTACGCGCAGGCCGCCGAGGCGCGCGGCGCGTGGGACGCCCGGCTGGAGTCCCTCGTCGTCAACGCGGTGCTGTCCGGCGAGGCGGACGAGGGCGCCCTGTCGCGTGCGGCGGCGCTCGGATGGAACTCGCCGGAGCACGTGTGCGTGGTGCTCGGCACCGCCCCGGAGGGGGACAGCGAGCTGACGGTCGAGGCGATCCGGCGTGCGGCCCGCCACCACAAGCTCCAGGTCCTGACGGGTGTGCTGGGCGACCGGCTGGTCGTCATCGCGGGCGGCAGCGACAATCCGCTCCAGGTCGCGAAGTCCTTGATCGGACCGTTCGCGGCCGGTCCGGTCGTGGCCGGTCCGGTGGTGCCCGACCTGCTGAACGCGACGAAGTCGGCGCAGGCCGCGGCGGCCGGGCTGAAGGCCTGTACGGCCTGGCAGGACGCCCCGCGACCGGTCCTGGCGGACGATCTCCTGCCGGAGCGGGCGATCGCCTCGGATCCCGCTGCCCGCGAGCAGCTGGTGGAGGAGATCTACAGACCGCTGGAGGAGGCGGGGTCGGCGCTGCTGGAGACGCTGAGCGTCTACCTGGAGCAGGCGAGCAGCCTCGAAGGGGCCGCCCGCATGCTGTTCGTGCACCCGAACACGGTGCGCTACCGGCTCCGACGTGTGACCGACGTCACCGGCTGGTCGCCTTCGGATGTCCGCTCGGCGTTCACGCTGCGGATCGCCCTGATTCTGGGGCGCCTGGCCGACGGAGATCCTCAGTCCTAGACTTTTGTCGGACATCAACAATTACCCCGACCGTTCTTGGTCCCTGTCCCCACGGGCGGCAGGGACCATCCACAAGAGAGAGTGTGAGGGTGCTCGTACTCGTCGCTCCCGGCCAAGGCGCTCAGACGCCCGGCTTCCTGACTCCCTGGCTGGACCTTCCCGGTGCCGCCGACCGCGTTGCCGCGTGGTCGGACGCCATCGGGCTGGACCTCGCCCACTACGGCACGAAGGCTGACGCCGACGAAATCCGCGACACGGCCGTGGCCCAGCCGCTGCTGGTCGCCGCGGGTCTGCTGTCCGCGTCCGCCCTGGGTTCCCCTGCTGTCTTCGGCGCCGTCTCGGGCCACAGCGTCGGTGAGATCACCGCCGCCGCGGTCGCGGGCGTGCTGTCCGACGACGCCGCGCTGTCCTTCGTACGGAAGCGCGGTCTGGCCATGGCCGAGGCCTCGGCCGTGACCGAGACCGGCATGGCCGCCGTCCTCGGCGGCGACCGGGACGCCGTCGTCGCCCACCTGGAGAAGCTGGGTCTGACCCCGGCCAACATCAACGGAGCGGGCCAGATCGTGGCCGCCGGCACCATGGAGCAGATCGCTGCCCTGGAGGCCGACAAGCCCGAAGGCTCCATGAAGGTCGTCGCCCTCAAGGTCGCGGGCGCCTTCCACACGCACCACATGGCCCCGGCGGTCGCCACGCTGGAGGAGGCCGCCAAGGCCCTTTCCCCGGCGGACCCGGCGCTGAAGTACGTCTCCAACAAGGACGGCGCGGTCGTCGCCTCGGGTGCCGATGTCGTCGCCCGCCTGGTCGGCCAGGTCGCGAACCCGGTCCGCTGGGACCTGTGCATGGAGACGTTCGGCGAGCTGGGCGTCACCGGAATCATCGAGCTCTGCCCCGGCGGCACCCTGACGGGCCTGGCCAAGCGCGCGCTGAAGGGCGTTCCGAGCGTGGCCCTGAAGACGCCGGACGATCTCGACAAGGCCGCGGCGCTCGTCGCCGAGCAGTCGGCCTGAGCGAAGGAGCCCCACAGCATGTCCAAGATCAAGCCGGCCAAGGGCTCCCCGTACGCCCGCATCCTCGGTGTCGGCGGTTACCGCCCGGCCCGTGTGGTGCCCAACGAGGTCATCCTCGAGACGATCGACTCGTCCGACGAGTGGATCCGTTCCCGGTCCGGCATCGCGACGCGCCACTGGGCCTCGCCCGAGGAGACCGTCGCCGCGATGTCGGTGGAGGCCTCCGGCAAGGCGCTGGCCGACGCCGGTGTCTCGCCCGAGCAGATCGGTGCGGTGATCGTCTCGACGGTCTCGCACTTCAAGCAGACCCCGGCCGTCGCGACAGAGATCGCGCACCGGGTCGGCGCCGTCAAGCCGGCCGCCTTCGACATCTCCGCCGGCTGCGCCGGGTTCGGCTACGGCCTGACCCTGGCCAAGGGCATGGTGGTGGAAGGTTCGGCAGAGTACGTACTTGTCATCGGCGTGGAGCGGCTCTCGGACCTCACCGACCTGGAGGACCGCGCGACGGCCTTCCTGTTCGGTGACGGCGCCGGCGCCGTGGTCGTCGGTCCCTCGAACGAGCCGGCCATCGGCCCCACGGTGTGGGGTTCGGAGGGCGACAAGTCCGAGACCATCAAGCAGACCGTGCCGTGGGACGAGTACCTCGGCAAGGACGCCGGCGAGAAGTTCCCGGCCATCACGCAGGAGGGTCAGGCGGTCTTCCGCTGGGCCGTCTTCGAGATGGCCAAGGTGGCCCAGCAGGCGCTCGACGCGGCCGGGATCACCGCGGACGACCTGGACGTCTTCATCCCGCACCAGGCAAACATGCGGATCATCGACTCGATGGTGAAGACTCTGAAGCTGCCGGAGCACGTGACGGTCGCCCGTGACGTGGAGACCACCGGCAACACCTCGGCCGCCTCGATCCCGCTCGCAATGGAGCGGCTCCTGGCGACCGGAGCGGCGAAGAGCGGCGACACCGCGCTCGTCATCGGCTTCGGGGCGGGACTCGTCTACGCCGCGACGGTCGTTACCCTCCCCTAGGGCCGGGATCCGTTTCCAGCCCTGTTCCACCTCAGTAGCTATAGAAGGAGCGCCACATGGCCGCCACGCAGGCAGAGATCGTCGAGGGTCTCGCGGAGATCGTCAACGAGATCGCGGGCATCCCGGTCGA
Source organism: Streptomyces sp. NPDC001717 (assembly GCF_042892775.1). Lineage (NCBI taxonomy): Bacteria > Bacillati > Actinomycetota > Actinomycetes > Kitasatosporales > Streptomycetaceae > Streptomyces > Streptomyces sp. NPDC001717. The sequence continues at coordinate 52,681 of NZ_JBIAUK010000009.1, forward strand.
GGACGTCGAGATCGACAAGTCCTTCACCGACGACCTGGACGTCGACTCGCTGTCCATGGTCGAGGTCGTCGTCGCCGCCGAAGAGCGCTTCGACGTCAAGATCCCGGACGAGGACGTCAAGAACCTCAAGACGGTCGGCGACGCTGCCGACTACATCCTGAAGCACCAGGCCTGAGCCTGACGAGCGTTTGTCGCCACCCGGCGGTGGCGCCGTGACAATTCAGCACCCCCTGAGACGTGGAGAAAGAATTCCTGTGAGCCCGACCAATCGCACCGTGGTCGTCACCGGTATCGGCGCAACCACTCCGCTGGGTGGCGACAGCGCTTCGACCTGGGAAGGTCTGCTTGCCGGCCGTTCCGGCGTGAAGCCCCTGGAGGGCGAGCGCTTCGCCGAACTCCCGGTCCGCATCGCCGCCCCGGTCGCCGTGGACCCGAGCGAGGTCCTGCCCCGCCCCCTGGCCCGCAAGCTGGACCGCTCGGCGCAGTTCGCCGTCATCGCGGCCCGTGAGGCCTGGGCCGACGCGGGTTACACCGCCCCGGCCGGCGAGGACGAGTCCATCGTCCCCGAGCGCCTGGGCACCGTCATCGCCTCCGGTATCGGCGGCGTGACGACCCTGCTCGACCAGTACGACGTACTGAAGGAAAAAGGTGTGCGCCGGGTCTCCCCGCACACCGTCCCGATGCTCATGCCGAACGGCCCCTCGGCCAACGTCGGCCTGGAGGTCAACGCCCGTGCGGGCGTGCACACTCCGGTCAGCGCCTGCGCCTCCGGCGCCGAGGCCATCGGCTACGCCGTCGAGATGATCCGTACCGGCCGCGCCGACGTGGTCGTCGCGGGCGGCACCGAGGCGGCGATCCACCCGCTGCCGATCGCCGCGTTCGCCAACATGATGGCGATGTCCAAGAACAACGAGAGCCCGACCACGGCCTCCCGCCCGTACGACAAGGCCCGTGACGGCTTCGTGCTGGGCGAGGGCGCGGGCGTCGTGATCCTGGAGTCCGCGGAGCACGCCGCCGCGCGTGGCGCCCGCGTCTACTGCGAGGTGCTGGGCCAGGGCCTGTCCGCGGACAGCCACCACATCGCGCAGCCGGAGCCGACGGGTCGCGGTGTCGCGGCCGCCGTGCAGAACCTGCTCGACAACACGGGCCTGGACCCGGCCGAGCTGGTCCACCTCAACGCGCACGCCACGTCCACCCCGCAGGGTGACACGGCCGAGCTGAAGGCCCTGCGCAAGGTTCTGGGCGACGACCTGGACCACATCGCGATCTCCGCGACCAAGTCGATGACCGGTCACCTGCTCGGTGGCGCCGGCGGCATCGAGACCGTCGCGACCGTGCTGGCCCTGTACCACCGGCTGGCCCCGCCGACGATCAACTGCGACGACCTGGACGACGAGGTCGACGCGGACATCGTGCGCGGCGAGCCGCGCAAGCTGCCGGCCGACGGCCCGATCTCCGCGATCAACAACTCCTTCGGCTTCGGCGGTCACAACGTGACGCTCGCCTTCCGGAGCGTCTGATCCTGTAGGACATGCGAAAGGGGCCCCGCCCGGCGACTGCCGGGCGGGGCCCCTTTCGCATGTCCTACAGGATCAGACCACCTGGTGGAGCCAGCGGACCGGCGCGCCCTCGCCCGCGTAGCGGAAGGGCTCCAGTTCGTCGTCCCAGGGCTTGCCGAGCAGTTTGGCGATCTCCGCCTCCAGGTCGGTCTCGCCGAGCGCCGACCGGGCGAGGGCGGCGCGCAGCCGGTCCTCCGGGATGAGGATGTCACCGTGCATGCCGGTGACGGCGTGGAAGATGCCCAGTTCCGGGGTGGAGCTGTAGCGCTCGCCCTCGGCGGTCGGGCACGGCTCCGAGGTCACCTCGAAGCGCAGCAGGTGCCAGCCGCGCAGCGCGGAGGCGAGCTTCGAGGCGGTGCCCGCTTCGGCCTGCCAGGAGAACTCGGCTCTCCAGGTGCCGGGGGAGGCGGGCTGACGGATCCAGTCGAGGTTCACCCGCACCCCGAGCACTCCCGCAACAGCCCATTCCACGTGCGGGCAGAGCGCACGCGGTGCGGAATGCACGTACAGAACTCCACGTGTCGTCACCGGGACCTCCAGTGTGGGACGAGGTCGGGAATAAACTCCAGAAAACGGACAGTATGTGACGTGATGTAATGTAACGGAAATTATTTGACATTGCGCTACGGGACTTGCGGCCGAAACGCCACGGGAAAAAGCTACCGTGCGCCAGGGGTCGTGGTGTGACGTACGGTCGCTCCGAAGCCCGCAGACACAGAGCTTTCACTCAGCAGGACCCCCGGGCGACACGGGGACGACGAGGAGGGGACCTTCCCATGCGCACCACCCCCGCACGCCGCCGCGCGCGCCGCGCACTCGCGGGCGCGGGCGCTGCGGCCGTGCTGCTGGCCGGCCCGATGACGGGGTGCGGCCCGGGCGGGTCGGACGGTGGCGGGGGCCGGAAGGAGGCCCATGCCGGGCCGCGCTGGAACACGGCGCCCGCCTCCATCGCGGCGGTGGGCGACTCGATCACCCGTGGTTTCGACGCCTGTTCGGTGCTGGCGGACTGCCCGGAGGTCTCCTGGGCCACGGGCAACGACCCCGCGGTGCGTTCGCTGGCCACGCGCCTCATCGGGGACGTCGAGGCGCCCGGGCGCAGCTGGAACTTCGCGGTGACCGGCTCGCGCATGGCGGATCTGACGGGGCAGCTGGCAGAGGCGGCCGGGCACAAGCCCGACCTGGTCACGGTCATGGTGGGCTCGAACGACGCCTGCCGGCCCACGGCTTCGTCGATGACGCCGGTGGCGCAGTTCCGGGCCGGTTTCGAGCAGGCCCTGGCGGCACTGCGGGCCGCGTCGCCCGCCTCGCAGGTGTACGTCTCCAGCGTGCCGGACCTCCAGAGGCTGTGGGAGCAGGGCAAGGACAGCCCGATGGTGCGTCAGGTCTGGAAGCTGGGCATCTGTCAGTCGATGCTCGCCGATCCGCTGTCGGCGGGCTCGGGCGCGACGGCCCGGCGCGAGCAGGTGCGGGCGCGGGTGGTGGAGTACAACGAGGTGCTGCGCGAGGTCTGCGCGAAGGACGCGCTGTGCCGCTACGACGGCGGCGCGGTGTTCCAGTACCCCTTCTCGGCGGAACAGTTGAGCCGCTGGGACTGGTTCCATCCGGGCAAGGACGGGCAGGCGCGGCTCGCGGAACTGGCGCACCGACAGGTGACGGCCGCGGAACCGCCGCGTTGACGCTCGTTTGAACGAAGAAGTGGGCGAAGGACCGGGGACGGGGGTCGGGACCTTCCCCCAGCTACCGCTGGGGGACCCCCTCCCGGTCCGGCTTCCATCGACCCCGACGGGGTTGATTTCCGGCCATACGGCGTGTCACGCGAGGTCGAGCGTCGCGCTCAGTCGCGTGTCGCCGTGCGAGTGGCTCGCGCGGACCTCGTAGGTGCCGCCGATCCGCTGCCAGCCGCGGGCCTCCTCGTCCCAGATCTCGAAGGCCCGGGCGGGCAGGGCGATCTCGGTCTCGACGCTCTCGCCGGGGCCCGCCTCGACCCCGGCGAAGGCGGCCAGCCAGCTCGCCGGGCGCTCGACACCGTCCTCGGTCGGAGCCAGGTAGACCTGGACGACCTCGCGGCCCGGACGGGTGCCGGTGTTGGTGAGGCGGACCCGGACCGTGTCGGGGGTGACCTCCAGCGACTCGTACGCCCAATCGGTGTAGCCGAGGCCGTGCCCGAAGGGGAAGGCGGGCTCCACGGACCGCGCCTCGTAGGCCCGGTAGCCGATGAACAGGCCCTCGGTGTACTCCAGGCGGCCCTCGGTGGGGACGACCTCGGTGACGGGCGCGTCGGCGAAGCGTGCGGGCCAGGTGGTCGGCAGGCGCCCGCCCGGCTCCTTGTCGCCGAGGAGTACGTCGGCCAGCGCGGCCCCGCCCTCCTGCCCGGGGAACCAGGTCAGGAGCACGGCGGCGACGTCCTCGCGCCACGGGAGCTCGACCGGGGAGCCGGCGTTGACGACGACCACGGTGTTCGGGTTGACGGCGGCGACGGCGCGCACCAGGTCGTCCTGGCGGCCCGGGAGCGCGAGGTCGGTGCGGTCGAAGCCCTCGGACTCCACGCGCTCGGTGGTGGCGACCACGACGACGGCGGTGTCGGCGGCGCGGGCGGCCTCCACGGCCTCGGCGATCAGTTCGTCGGCCTCGCGCCGCGGGCCGAGGTGGAGCAGCGAGAACATGATGGCCCGCATCGGGAGCCCGCTGGTGTCGGGGACCTGGTAGGTCAGCGAGACCTCGACGGGGACGCCCTCGGTGAGGGTGAGGCGGGTCCGCTCGCTCGGGGCGCCGAAGAAGGCCTCGAAGGGGTCGGCCTCGTTGCCCATCTGCTGGACGCCCTCCCAGCGCCGCTCGCCGTCGACGGCGAGGGTGAAGGCCCCGAGGCCGCGGGTGCCGAAGGCGTGCTCGCCGCTCTCGCGCGGCAGGAAGGTGCCGGTGACCTCGATGCTGGCCATGTTCGCGTAGCTCGCGCCGGCGGGCAGGTCGTCGCCGATCCACTGCACCTGGCCGGTCGGCAGGGTGCCCTCGCCGACGACCGCTCCGGAGGCGTCGCGGCAGATCGCGCGAAGCTCGAAGCCCTTGTCCGCGGGGGTCAGTTCGTCGGAGGGGTCGGCGCCGACGGTGTAGGTGAGCGCTCCCTCGGGCAGGGCCGCGGCCAGCCCGTCGAGCGGCGAGACGATCCGCTCGGGGAAGACGGTGGCGCTGCCGCCGCCAAGGACGCGGGCGTCGCGGGCCGCGGCGCCGATGAGGGCGACGGTGCCGGCGGAGGCGTCGAGCGGGAGGGTGCCGTTCTCGTTGCGTACGAGGACGAAGCCGCGGGCGGCGAGCTCACGGGCCAGGGCCTGCCCGTCGATCGGGGCGGGGAGCTGCCGGGCGGCGGCGGGGACGCCCTCCAGGGCGCCGACACGGGCGGCGAGGCGCAGCACGTTGCGGACGGCGGTGTCGACGGCGGACTCGGGGACCTCGCCGGCGCGGACGGCTGCGGCGAGGGCGGGGCCGTAGACGGTCTGGGGGCCGGGCATGGCCACGTCCATGCCGCCGAGGATGTCCCCGGTGGTGGATCGGGCGGCCATCCAGTCGGACACGTTGTAGCCGTCGAAGCCCCATTCGGCGCGCAGGACGTCGTTGACGAGGTACTGGTGCTCGGTCATCGTGATGCCGTTGACCCGGTTGTAGGCGGTCATGATGCCCCAGGGATGGGCATTGGCGACGATGGCCTCGAAGGGCGCCAGGTACAGCTCGCGCAGCGGGCGCGGGGCGATGACGCTGTCGACGGTGAACCGCTCGGTCTCCGCGTCGTTGCCGACGAAGTGCTTGACGGTGGTGCCGACGCCGCCGTCCTGGACGCCGTTCACGTAGCCGCTGCCGATGACGCCCGTGAGGTAGGGGTCCTCCGAGTAGCACTCGAAGTGCCGGCCGCCGAGCGGGGAGCGGTGCAGGTTGACGGTGGGGGCGAGGAGGACGTGGACGCCCTTGCGACGGGCCTCCTGCGCGAGGAGCCGGCCCGCGCGGCGGGCGAGCGCCGGGTCCCAGGCGGCGGCGAGCGCGGTGGGCGAGGGCAGCGCGATGGACGGGTCGTCCGCGGTCCAGCGCACGCCGCGGACCCCGATGGGGCCGTCGGACATGACCAGGGACTTCAGTCCGATCTCGGGGATCTCGGGCAGGGTCCACATGTCCTGCCCGGACAGCAGGCGGGCCTTGGTGTCGAGATCCAGCTTGTCCAGGGCCGCTTCCACGGCGTCTTCACGGATCTGCTCGCGGGCCTGATCGGCATCGGTCACGGCCGTGCCTCCTCGTCGATTGCGGTGCGGGTGCTGTGCGGTGCCCCCATCGTGGACCCGTTCCCTGTTGAACGGTAGGGTTCGTGATGCGTTCGTGATGTAGGGATGCCGTACGGTCCTCTGGAGGCGGTGGAGGGAAGGGGTGCGGGGATGGTCCGAGCCAGGAGCGAGGAGCGTCGCGAGGAGATCGTCCTCGCGGCCCTCGAAGTGATCGCGGAGCGCGGCTACCGGGGCGCGGCCCTGGCCACCGTCGCCGAGCGGGTGGGCCTGACCCAGCAGGGGCTGCTGCACTACTTCCCGACGAAGGAGGCCCTGCTGGTCGCGGTGCTGGAGGAGCGCGACCGGTGGGACACGGGCGGCGGCTCGCGCGTCTCGGCCGACAGCTGGCGCCTGGACCTGCTGGATTCGCTGGTGGAGTACAACGCGATGCGCCCGGGCATCGTGCAGACCTTCTCGGCGCTGCTCGGCGAGAGCGTCACCGAGGAGCATCCGGCCCGCGCGTTCTTCACCGAGCGCTACGAGCAGGTCCGCCGCGAGATGACCGCGCTGCTGCAGAGGGAGTTCGGCGACCGCCTCCCGTCGGGCCTCACCCCGCAAGAGGCGGCTCCGCTGCTGACGGCCGTCATGGACGGGCTCCAGTACCAGTGGCTGCTCGCCCCGGAGTCGGTGGACATGCCGGCCGCGTTCCGTTCCTTCCTCACGCTGTTGCGGGGCCCCGCCGCGTAGCCGCCGGGTCCGTCCGGGCATCCTTCTCCCGACGGACTACCGGGGGGAGTTGGGGATGGAGACCGAGAAGAAGGTCGCGTGGTCGGAGCTGTTCTTCGACCTGGTGCTGGTGTTCGCCGTGACGCAGGTGTCGACCCTGCTCCACCACGACCACGGCTGGAGCGGCACCGGGCGGGCCGTGATCGCGTTCGTGCCGATCTACTGGGTGTGGGTCGGCAACACCGTCTACTCCAACACCCATGACGCGGAACGGCCGCTGAACCGGATCGCGCTCTTCGCGGCCGGTCTGTGCGGCCTGATGATGGCCCTGGCCCTGCCGGAGGCCTTCGGGGACCGCGGGCTGCTGTTCGCCGGGGCCTACTTCTGCGCCCGCCTGCTGCTCGCGGCGCTGGCGCACGTCCCCGGGCGGCGCCCGACGCCCACCCCGGCCGTCCTGTCGGTGCTGATCAGCGGCCCGCTGCTGCTGGCGGGCGGTGTCCTCGACGGAGCGGCCCGGATCGGGCTGTGGGCGCTGGCGGCCGCGGTGGACCTGGCCGCGCCCCGGCTGACGCGCCGCAACATGATGCGCCTGGACTTCGAATCGGGGCACCTCGCCGAGCGGTTCGGCCTGTTCGTGATGATCGCGCTGGGCGAGTCGATCGTCGCGGTCGGCGCCCCGGTGGCCTCCGCCCCGGAGCTCGGCGCCGGCTCGCTCGCGGCCGTCGCCGTGGCCTTCACCCTGGTGTGCAGCCTGTGGTGGGTGTATTTCCACCTGGCGGCGAGCGCGGTCCGGCACGGGCTGGAGACCGCGGCCGTACGGGCGGACGTGGCCCGGCAGGTCCTCTCGTACGGGCACCTCTCGCTGATCGCCTCGGTCATCGCGGTGGCCGTCGGCATGGCGGAGGCGGTCGCCCACCCCGGGCAGCGGCTCCCGCTCGGCGTGGCCGCCCTGCTGTACGGGGGCTGCGCGCTCTACCTGGCCACCTTCGGGTACACGCGCTGGCACCTGTTCCGTTCCTGGTCGGTGACCCGTCTGGTGGCCGCCGCGGTCACCCTGGCCCTGCTGCCGCCGGCCGCGCTGCTGCCCTCACTGGGCGCCCTGGCGCTCCTGACCGCGCTGGTCACCGTCCTCAACCTGACGGAACTCGCCCTCGTCCGCACCCGCGGCGGCCTCCCGGGCGGCCCGGCGCCCACCGCCGAGCCCGCGCCCGCTCCCTAGCCCACCAGGCCACTAGGCCGGCCTGATCCGCGAGAGGTCCTGGTCGGCGAGGTCCGGGCGGGCCGTGAGCGTGGCGCGCACCGCCTCCAGGATCGGTAGCGGGGCACGGCCGGTGGCCAGGGCCACGTCCTTCGCGGCCAGGGCCACCGGGAAGTGGGAGGCGTCCGCGTACGTGCGTGCCACCGCGCCCGCCAGTGGCCCTCGGGCGAGCTCCGCGCGGACCAGGGCCTCGGGCAGGCCCAGCGCGCGGCCCAGGGTCAGTGCCTCGGCCACCAGCCCGACCCCGCCGACCACCGCGTTGATCAGCACCAGCTTGAGCGCGGCGCCCGCGCCGGCCGGGCCGCACTCGGTGACCTCGCCCAGCGTGTCCAGCACCTCACGGACGGGGGCGGGCAACGGCCCCCCGGCCAGCACCCACAACTCCCCAGCGGCGGCCCGGTCCACGCTCCCCATCACGGGCGCGTCGGTCAGGGTCGCCCCCGCCGGCAGCCGCGCCGCGAGCTCGCGCACCGCCTCGGGCCCGACCGTCGAGGTGTCGATCCAGTGGACCCCGGGCCGCAGGGCGGGCAGCACGCTGTCGGAGACGGCCCGCAGGGCGTCCGGGTCGGCCAGCATCGTGATGACGAGGTCCGCGCCGTGGACCGCCTCCGCCGGCGTGTCGGCGACGGCGGCGCCGGCCTCCGCCAGCGGCCGCGTCCTGCCCGGCGTCCGGTTCCACACCGTCAGCGCGTGGCCCCTGGCGAGCAGGTGACGGGCCATCGGGGCGCCCATGTTGCCGAGGCCGAGGAAGGCGATCTTCTGTGCTGTGTCCGTTGCGTCCATGCCCCCGACGCTAGATCCCCTCCATTCATGCGACAAGCGAATGTCTAGCATGGTCGCCATGCCCACTCCACATGGCTCGCCCACGCCGGCTGCCCCGCACGCCTCGCCCGGTCTGTACGAGGTCTTCCTGCGCGTCGCCCGCCTGGCCTCCTTCACCGCGGCCGCCCGCTCCCTCGGCTACACGCAGTCCGCGGTCTCCCGGCAGATCCAGACCCTGGAGGACGAGTGGGGCACCCCGCTCTTCGACCGCCTCCCCCGCGGGGTGCGGCTCACCGAGGCGGGCCGGATCCTGCTCCCGCACGCCGAGGCCGTCGGCGAGCGGCTGCGCGCCGCCCGCGCCGAACTCGACGCCCTGCGCACGCTCGGCGCCGGCCGGCTGCGGATCGGCTCCTTCGCCACCGCCGACGCCGCGCTGCTGCCGCGCACGCTGGCCGTGTTCCGGGCACGCCACCCCGCGGTCGAGGTCACCCGCACCGAAGGCCTGTCGGCCGGGCACCTGGCGCTCCTGGCCTCCGGGGACCTCGACCTCGCGGTGGTGGCCGCCACCTCCGGGGAGCCGCCGCGCGGCTGCACCCCGCACCACCTGCTCGACGAGCGGATGTACGTGGCCCTGCCGCTCGGGCACCGGTTCGCGGGCCGCGCCGACCTGCGGCTGGCCGAACTCGCCGACGAGGCGTGGATCACGGGCGGCGCCCGCCCCGAGGACACCCTGCTGGCCTCCGCCCTGGCCCGGGGGTTCCGGCCGCGGGAGGGCCTGTTCGCCGCCGACTGGATCGCCAAGCAGGGCTTCGTGGCCGCCGGGCTCGGTGTCACCCTGGTGCCCGCGCTCGCCGCCTCCTCCGCACGGGCCGACCTCGTGCTCGTCCCGCTGCGTCCGGAGGACACCCCCCGCCGCCGGGTCTACGCCGCGACCCCGCTCGGGACCGCCCCCTCCCCGGCCGCCACGGCCTTCCTGACCCTGCTGAAGGAGGCCGCCGCCGCCCTGGCATCCTGAGCCGGGTGAAGATCGCCGCAGCGCAGCTGACCTGCGTACCCGCCGATGTCCCCGCCAACGCCGCACGGGCCGCCGCGCTCGCCGCCGCGGCCCGGGAGCAGGGCGCCGAGCTGGTCGTCTTCCCCGAGTTCACGCTGACCGGCTACGAGTTGGCGGCGCTGGCCGCCGATCCGGGGCTGTGGACGGGCGCCGACGACCCCCGGCTGGACCCGTTGCGCTCCGCCGGGATCGCCACCGTGGTCAACGTCGCCCTGCCCACCGGCGGCCCGCGGCCCGCCATCGCGACGCTGGTGCACGACGCGGACGGCGCGCACGTGACCACTTACCTCAAGCAGCACCTGTACGAGCACGAGCGGGACGTCTTCGTGCCGGGCACGGCCGACGGCCGCTTCGAGCTCGGCGGGATCCGCTTCTCCCTGGCGATCTGCTTCGACAACCACTTCCCCGAACTGCTCGGCCGGGCCGCGGCCGACGGCTGCCGGGTGCACCTGGCGAGCTCCCTGTACGGGACGGGCGGCGGGATCGAGGAGCGCGCCGCCCTCTACCCGGGGATCGCGAAGGAGCACGACCTGTACGTGGTCCTGGCCAACCACGTGGGACCCGCCGGGCCCTGGACGGGCTGCGGGGGCGCGGCGGTGTGGGGGCCGGGCGGGGAGCTACTGGCCGAGGCGGACGACCGTACGCCGTCCGTGGCGACCTTCGATGTTTCGATGTGATGAGCTGATCGGCATGAGTACCTTCGCCTTCGAGACGATCACGGTTCCGGAACACCTCCACGGCTATCCGGGGGTGGCCTACGGCGGCTACGTGGCGGGGCTGCTGGCCGGGCGCGCCACGGCGGGCACCGTACGGGTGGACTTCCGGCGGCCCGTGCCGACGCAAGCGCCCGTCCGGCCGTCCGGGCGCCCGGACGGCGGCTGCGAGCTGACCGACGCGGAGGGGGCGCTGCTGGCCGTGGCGAGCCCGGCCGCGTTCGAGGGCGCGGACGCCCCTGCGGCGCCTTCCTGGGAGCGGGCCTCGGCGGCGGCCGAGGCGTACCGGGCGGCCCCGCCGGACGGGCAGGTCGACTGCTTCGGCTGCGGCCTGGACCGCACGCCCGCCACGGGGCTGCGCCTGCACTGCGGGGCGGTGCCGGGTGGCGGGATGGTCGCCACCGCCTGGACCCCGGGCCGGGAGCTGGCGGGCGCGGACGGGTTGCTGCCGGCCGAGTTGGTGTGGGGCGCGCTGGACTGCCCGGGGAACGCGGCCGGGCGGCTGCTCGACGGGCGCCCTGCCGGTGCGGTCACGGCCGCGCTGACCGCACGGCTGCTGCGGCCGGTACCGGTGGGCGAGGGGCTGGTCTCGTACGCCTGGATGCTGGGGAGCTCGGGCCGCAAGTACTCGGTGGGCACGGCCCTGGCCACGGCCGCGGGCGAGCTGTGCGCGGTCGGCGAGGCCCTGTGGGTGCAGCCGCGGGCGTAGGGCCCGTCGTCGAACTCCCGCCGTCGCCCGCGGACGGGAGTTCGACGCCAGTCCCTGAGTCCGGCGGTTACGAGTACGCGGGCGGCGGAGGGCCGAAACCGGTGGGGGTGCCCTCGGGGGCCGGGGCGGCCCCGGCGGGCTCTTCGTCGGCCTGCGTCAGGTGCCGCACCATCAGCGTGGCTCCCGCCACCGCGCCCGGCATCAGGAAGACCGCCACCAGCGGCACCAGGAACGCGAGCACCAGCGGCACCCCGAAGCCCAGTACCAGCATCCGGCGCGAGCGCAGCAGGACCAGCCGTTCGGACAGCTCGACCTTGCGGCGCTGGAGGGCGACGGCGGTCAGCTCCTGGGTCAGGAAGTAGCCGGAGACGCAGAAGCCGAGCGCCGGTACGACGGTCTGTCCGATCACCGGGATGAAGCCGAGGGCGAACAGGACCAGCCCGTACAGGACGACCCGGGCGAGCACCTTCAGGCTGTCCCTGGCCGAGACCCACAGCTCCAGCCAGAGCGGAAGTCCGGACTCGGGGGCGTCGCCGCCCTCGCTGCGGTCGACCTGCTCGGAGAGCGACTCGTAGAAGGGCTGGCCGATCAGGAGGGTCACGGCGGTGAAGGTGATGACGGCGAGGAAGAGCCCGAGGCCGAAGACCAGGAAGGTCAGGAAGCCCCGGAACAGGGCGAGCCAGGGCGAGCTCCAGTCGTCGGCGAAGGGGGTGGCCCAGGCGGTGAAGTCGTCCGCGCCGTAACCGAGCCCGATGAGCGCGCCCGCGTACAGGACCAGCGAGACCAGCCCGGGCAACAGCCCGAACCCCAGCCACCGGCCGTGGCGCAGTACCCATCCCTGTCCGGCCAGCAGGTACCGGAACCCCTCCGCAAGATCACGCATGGCGGCAGTTTATGGGGCCCGGGAAACGGCGAAGGCCGCACCCCGTGGGGTGCGGCCTTCGGCGAGCGGTGCCGGATCAGACGGCGAGCTCGACGGTGATGTTGCCGCGGGTGGCCTTCGAGTAGGGGCACACCTCGTGGGCCTTCTCGATGAGCTCCTTGGCGGTGGCGGCGTCCACGTTCGGGATCACGGCGGAGATCTTGACGATCAGGCCGAAGCCCTCGTCGTTCTTGCCGATGCCGACCTCGGCGGTGACCGTGGAGCCGGAGATGTCGGCGTTCACGTTCTTCGCGACGACACCCAGGGCGCCCTGGAAGCAGGCGCTGTAGCCGGCGGCGAACAGCTGCTCCGGGTTGGTGCCGGCGCCGCTGCCGCCGAGCTCCTTCGGCGGGTTCACGACGACGTCGAGCTGGCCGTCGTTGGTGGCGACGCGGCCGTCACGGCCGTTCTCGGCGGTGGCGACAGCGGTGTACGCGACGTCGGACTGCTGGATGGACATGTAAGAAGATCCTCCTGGTAATCGTCGCGACTCGCGCCCACGGTCACAACGGTGTACAGAGAGACTAACCGGTGAAAGAAACGATCATCTTTCCGGTGTTCTCGCCGCGCAGCATGCCGAGGAAGGCGGAGGTCGCGTTCTCGACGCCCTCGACGACCGTCTCGTCGTACCGGAGCTCACCGGAACGCAGCCATCCGGCGACGTCCTGGACGAACTGCTGCTGGATCCCGGCGTGGTCGCCCACGAGGATGCCCTGGAGGCGCAGGCGCTTGCCGATGACCTGCATCAGGTTGCGCGGGCCGGGGGCGGCCTCGGTGTCGTTGTAGCCGGAGATGGCGCCGCACAGGGTCGCCCGGCCGTGCACGTTCATCGAGGAGATCGCGGCCTCCAGGTGGTCCCCGCCGACGTTGTCGAAGTAGACGTCGACGCCGTCGGGGGCGGCCGCGGGCAGCTGCTCGGCGACGGGGCCGTTCTTGTAGTTGAAGGCGGCGTCGAAACCGTACTTCTCCGTGAGGAGCGTCACCTTCTCGTCCGAGCCGGCGGAGCCGATCACCCGGGAAGCGCCCTTGATCCTGGCGAACTGGCCCACGAGGCTGCCGACCGCACCGGCCGCGCCGGAGACGAAGACGGAGTCCCCCTCCTTGAAGGAGGCGACCTCGAAGAGGCCCGCGTAGGCGGTCAGGCCCGGCATGCCGAGCACGCCGAGGTAGGCGGAGAGCGGGGCGAGCGAGGCGTCCACCTTGGTGGCGAACTTCGCGTCGAGCTCCGCGTACTCGCGCCAGCCCAGGTGGTGCAGGACGTGGTCGCCGACCGCGAAGCCCTCGGCGTCGGAGGCGACGACCTCGCCGACCGCGCCGCCCTGCATCGGCTCGTCGAGCTGGAAGGGCGGGATGTAGGACTTCGTGTCGTTCATCCGGCCCCGCATGTACGGGTCGACGGACATGTGGAGGTTCCGCACGAGGATCCGGCCGGCGGCGGGCTCGGCCGACAAGGGCACCTCGCGCAGGGCGAAGTCCTCGGCGACGGGCCAGCCCTGCGGGCGACGGACGAGGTGCCACTCGCGGCTCACGGCGGGGATCTCAGACATGCGGCGCTCCTGGTAAGAACGGAATTGCTTCACTAGGTGAAACAACCATGCGCCTGGATATTTCATGTTGTCAAGTAAGTCGGTACTCTGGATCCATGCCCAGTCGTCGCACAGACCCAGTGACCGTCGAGGTCGTCGAGCTCATCGGCGACGTCGTGGCCAGGTACCACATGGAGTACGAGCACGCGGCCGCCAGCCACCAGCTGACCGGCGCGCAGGCCAAGGTGCTCAACATGCTCTCGCTGGAGCCCATGCCGATGCGCCGCATCGCGGAGAAGCTGCGCTGCGAGCCGTCGAACGTGACCGGGATCGTGGACCGACTGGAGACGCGCGGCCTGGTCGAGCGGCACCCGGACCCCGCCGACCGCCGGGTGAAACTGGCCGCCCCCACGGAGGAGGGCCGGCAGACCGCGGAGCGGCTGCGCGAGTCGCTGGACTTCGCGCGCGAGCCGCTGGCCGGGCTGTCTCCGGCGGAGCGGGCGGTCCTGCGGGACCTGCTCAAGCGGATGCTGGGCTGAGCCGGCCCGTCAGGAACAGCCGAAGATCCAGAACACGCAGGTCTTGCTCGGCTTGGGCTTGGGCTTGTTCGTGGGCGTGGACGTGGGCGTGACCGGCGGGGGCGTACCGCCGGTGAGCGTCGGCGAGGGCCGACCGGAGGCGATCGGCTTCCCGGTGCCGCCCGGCCCGGGGGCCGTCGAGGTCGGCCCCGAGCTCGCGGGGGCGGGCGACGGCGGCGGCGTGACGTCCCCGGAGGGCGTCCCGGCACCGGTCTTCTTCGCGGGCCCGGCGGCGACCTTCGCGGTCGCCTTGCCGCCCGGCGCCGAGGGCGCGCCCGAGGTCGGGAGGTCCGGCAGCGGGGCGGGCTGCTGCGGCCCGTCGTCGGTGAGCACCACCTCGGAGGCGCGGTCGGTGCGTCCGTCCGCCGTCATCCGGACCACCGTCAGCGAGGCCGCGGTGGCGAGCAGCACCCCGAGGGTGACCGTCAGCGCCATACGGCTGCGCCGGCGTCGCTCGGCGCGGCGGCGCGCACCGGCCCTGCGCTCGTTCGGTACGGAAAGCGTGACGAGCTCGTCCGCGAACACGTCGGCCAGTGCGGTCGGCGCCTCGGGCACCGGTGGCGCCGCACGACCGGGCGCCCCCGGGCCTGCGGCGGGCGGGGCGGCGGTCAGGTACTCGGCCGGGGTCCCGCATCCGGCGCACGCCAGTGCGCCATTGAGGTGTCTTTGGCAGGCGTGGCAGAAGTTCATGGCGCCCGCAGGCTACGTGCTCCCCGGCAACATAAAGATCCCGAGAACGTAAGGATCCTGTGTGGAATCGTTTCCTCCATGACGTTTTTCGGGGCCACGGCCTTCCAGTTGGTGCTTCTGCGGCGGATGGCCGACTTCCAGCCGGACCTCGCGGACGAGGCCCGCCGCCGGCTCGGCGCCTCCCTCGCCGACCAGCGCGAGGCCAACAAGCGCTGGCAGGCGATGGTCCGCTCGCCCCGCTCCCGCGGCGCCCTGGCCCGGTACCGCTCGGTGCTGGGCCCGCCCGAGTCCGCCGAACGTCGCACGATCGGCGACCTCGAGTGCGAGGCCCTGCTGTGGCCGGTGCCGCTCTGGCCCGATCTGCGCTTCGAGGTGCTGGCCGCGCCGGACGGGGCGGTGTGGAACGAGTGGCTGGTACGGGCCCCGGGCGCGCACGGGCCCGTACTGGAGTCGGCGGCGGACCTGTTGCCGTGGTCGGCGACGGTCGACGAGGTGGCGCGGGCCTTCGCACCGGTCCGGCCGATGGAGGGCACCGCGCCGACGCGTTGGCGGCTGGCCTTCGACGCGCCGGGCGGGCCGTGCGTGGCGGAGTTCACCTACGGCCTGCTCCAGCGCGTCTCGGACCCTGCCGGTCAGGGCCCGTCTTTGGGATCAGGCACCGCGAGCCCGGCCTGATCCGAAAGACGGGCCCCGAGTCGTCAGGAAGGCCCGTACGCCCGCGGAGGTGGCGTCGTCGCCGAGCAGGTCGTTGTGCTTGAGGCAGCCGACGGGCGTGTTGACGGCCCCCGAGAGCGGGACGCTGCCGTCCGGGTTGACGACCTCGTCGCAGTTCGACCAGAAGGTCGCGTACTTCACCGCGCCCGGGGTCTCGTCCCCGCCGCCCAGGTTCTTCACCACGTACGACCCGGGGGTCATGTCCCGGCAGGCCTGGTCCCACAGGGCGCAGGCCCATGCCGTGGAGGTGCCGTGGTTGGGGCCGGCCAGCGAGACCCAGTGGTCCACGGTGGCCCCGCCGCCGCCGAACTTCACGTACCAGCGGCTCACCAGCGAGCCGAAGGAGTGCGAGACGACGTCGACCTTGTCGGCGCCGGTCTGCCTGCGGACGTCCTCGACGTAGGCGGCGAGCCGGGCGGAGAGGACCTCGTTGACCGACTGGTGGGTGTCGTACCCGAAGGAGAAGAGCTCCGAGTCGGCGTACCCGTCGGCGCGCAGGTCCTCGCGGAGGGATCCCCAGACGCCCGGGTCCGCGTTGTAGCCGTGCACGAAGACCACGGGACGGTGCGATGACTCCCGTTCAGGGCCCCCGGCCGCGGTCGGGCCGACGGCGTGGGCCGCCGGGGGCGCGAGCAGGGCGAAGCAGAGCGTCAGGAGCGCCGGCACCCTCTGGCGGGTCGTCAGCATCGATTCCCCTTTACCTTGTTACGCGCGAGTAGCGCGTGCGGTGCGGGCATGGTGCTGCCTGTCGGTACAGAAATCCACCCCCTTGCAGCCGCCGCGCACCCCCCGGCCGGAGCAGCTCAACGGGCGGTAAGTCCGAAATGCCCGAGATGATATGGAAGCGACCGGCAGTTCCGCCGGTCTTCTTGCGTCAGCGCTCTCGGGAGGATCTGCCGTGACCGTCAGTCTTGAGCAGTTGCGCCGCTGCCACGTCGCCGTCGACCTGGGGGCGGCCAGGACCCGCGTGTACGTCAAGGGCGCCGGCCTCGTGGTCGACGAGCCCAGCTGCGCCGCGGTGAACACGCGGACCGGCGCACTCATCGCCGTGGGGACCTTCGCCGAGCGGATGACCGGCCGCACGCCCGACTACATCCGGGTCGTGCGCCCCGTCTCCGGCGGCACCGTCGTCGACATCGAGATGGCCCAGCGCATGCTGCGCCACCTGCTCGGCGAGAAACTGCGCCGCGCCCTGCGCCGCAAGCCGCGGCTGCGGGCCGCCGCCTGCACCCCGCACGACGCTGACCCGCTGGCCCAGCGGGCCGCCGTGGAGACCCTCGTCGGCCTCGGTGCCCGGCGCGTCGAACTCGTCGACACCCTGATCGCGGCGGCCGTCGGCTGCGGACTGCCCGTGGAGCAGCCGACCGCGACGATGATCATGGTGTGCGGGGCCGCGGCCACCCAGGTGGCCGTCCTCTCCCTCGGCTCCATCGTCACCGCCGTACGGGTCCCCGTCGGCGGCGAGGCCATCGACCACGCCGTCGTCCAGCACCTGCGCCACGCGCACGAGCTGATGCTGCCCAGCCAGGCCGTCCGACCGCTCCAGCTGGCCCTGCACGGTGCCGGGATCACCGGCGACGGGCCGGCCTCCACCCTCATCCACGGCCGTGACGTGGCCACCGGACTGGCCCGCTCCGTCCACGTGGACACGGCGGCCGTGCGCGACGTCATCCGCACCCCGCTGACCGCCGTGCTCGACGGCATCGGCAAGGTGCTCCGGGACTGCCCGCCCGACCTGGTCGCCGATCTGACGGACCGGGGGATCATGATGGTGGGTGGCAGCGCCCTGCTGCCCGGGCTGGACCAGATGCTGCGGGACGCCACCGGAATGCCCGTGGCCATCGCGGAACGGCCGGACGTGTGCGCCGTGCTCGGTCTCGGCGCGATGCTCGAAGGGAAGATCGCCCCCATGGTCCTCAACCCGCTGGCAGGATGACGAACACCGGACAGGAGCCCGAGGAAGAAGATGCGGCGAGCCTCCCGGTGCTGCTGGAGGCGGTGCTCAGCGTCGGCTCCGAGCTGGAGCTGCGCACCACCCTCCAGCACATCGTGGACTCGGCGGCCGAGCTGTGCTCGGCGCGGTACGCGGCGCTCGGGGTGGTCGACCCCGAACGCGTCCGGCTGACCGCCCTCTTCACGGCCGGGATGACGCAGGACCAGCGGGCCGCGATCCCGCACCTGCCGGACGGCCGCTCCGGGGTGCTCGGCGCGCTCGTCACGGACCCGCGCCCGCTCCTGCTGGACGACCTCACCGCAGACCCCCGCGCGGCCGGCTTCCCGCCCGGGCACCCGCCGATGCGCAGCTTCCTGGGCGTCCCGATCCGCGTGCACACGGAGGTCTTCGGCAACCTCTACCTGACCGAGAAGCGCGGCGGCGGTGCGTTCACCGACGAGGACATCGCCCTGCTGCGCGTCCTGGCCTCGCAGGCGGGGATAGCGATCGGCAACGCCCGGCTGTACGAGACCGCGCGCCGCCGCGAGCGCTGGATCGACGGCGCCGCCGCGGTGACCACCACCCTGCTGGCCGGCCGCCCGGCGGCGGACGCGCTGATGTGCGTGGCCGAACGGGCCCGACTGCTCGCCGACGCCGCGGCCGGGGTGGTGCTCCAACCGACCCCCGAGGGCGGCATGGAGATCGTGGCCGCCTCCACGCACGGCGACCCCGGGGACCTGGTCGGCACGGCGATCGCCCCCGGCAGCCCGGTCCTGACGCAACTCCTGGGCGGCGAGCCGGTCTTCATAGAGGACTCGGCGACCGACCCCCGGATGACCACGCACGTACGGGAACGGTTCGGCCCCAGCATGATGCTGCCCCTCCAGAGCGGCGGCCAGCTGATCGGCACCCTCGCCCTGCCGCGCGCCCGCGGCGGCCCCCCGTACGACGCGGTGGACCGGCTGCTGGCCTCGCAGTTCGCCTCCCAGGCCGCGCTGGCCCTCGTACTGGCGGACGCGCAGCACGACCGCGAGCAACTGGCGGTCTACGAGGACCGCGACCGGATCGCGCGGGACCTGCACGACCTGGTGGTCCAGCGGCTGTTCGCGACGGAGATGATGCTGGAGTCCACCCGACGGCGCTCCTCGAACGCGCCGAGCGGGGACACGGTCGGCGAGGAGTTGAGCCGGGCCGTCGACGAACTGGACTCCACGATCCAGGAGGTCCGCACGGCCATCTTCGCCCTCCAGCAGCCGCCGACCGACGCCCCGACGACCTTCCGGGGCCGCGTCCTGCGCGAGACGGGCGGGGCGGCGGTCCTGCTCGGCTTCCAGCCGTCGGTGCACTTCGCGGGCGCGGTGGACGCACTGCTCCCGGACCCGGTGGCGGCCGACCTGCTGGCCGCCCTCCGCACCGCCCTGGCGGCGGCCCACCGCCGCTCGGAGGTCACCTCCATCGACGTGGAGGTCGACGCGACGCCGCACCGGGTCCGCCTGACGGTCACGGACGACGGCCGCACGGAATCGGGTGCCCGGGGCACGACGGTGACGTGGGAATCGGCGCTGTAGCGAACTCGGCCTCGCCGGCGGTCGAGGCGCGGGTCCGGGGCGGAGCCCCGATCGTTGAGCCGCACCGGCGATCCCGGCGCACCGACGGCTACGTCCGCGTCGGGCGAGCGGCGGCCCGCAGGGCGATCCGCGTGCTCGACTGCGCCACCCCCGCCTCCCGTTTGAGCCGCCGCAGCAACCCGTCCAGCGCCGCCGGATCGGCGGCCCGGGCCCGTACGAGGTAGTCGTACTCCCCCGTCACGTGCACCACCTCCCTGATCCCGGGCAGTTTGGCGACCCGCTGCTCGAACTCCTCGTTGGTGGTGTCCTGGCGCAGCGTGAGGTCGATGAAGACGACGAGCCCACCCCGGGTGTCGGCGGCCGGGTCCACGACGACGGTGAACCCGCGGATCACCCCGTCCCGGCGCATCCGGCGCACCCGGTCGGCGGTGGCGTTGGCGCTGAGGCCGACGCGGGTGCCGAGGTCCCGGTACGAGATCCGCGCATCCTCCTGCAGGATGCCGAGGATTTCCCTGTCGAGGCGGTCCATACCGCGATTCTCGCAGTCGGGCCCGGTATTCGCCCGCGTCCCCGGACCCCTCGCCCCGAACCTCTCGGCATGACCGAACTCCTCTCCCCCGCCCTGGGCGGCGCGGCGGCGGGCCTGGGCGTGGCGATGCCCATGGGCGCCATGAGCGTGCTGCTGCTCCAGGAGGCGATGCGCCACCGCCGCACGGCGATCGCCGCCGCCGCCGGAATCGCGGCCGTCGACCTCGCCTACGCGGCCCTCGCCACCGGCCTGGGGCCCTGGGTGGCGTCCCACATAGCCCCGGTCGAGGCCTGGGTCCGCCTCGCCTCGGCCCTCGTCCTCCTGGCCATCGCCGCCCACGGCCTGCGAACCGGCTGGGCCGCTCGCGCCGCCCCGCCGCCGGAAATGCCGGCCCCTCCGGCCACCGAGCCCCGGGGACCGGAAGCCGCGGCCCCTCCGGCGACCGAGTCCCGGGGACCGGGAAGTTCAGCCCCTCCGGCGTTTGAGGAGCGGGGTCCGGGGCGGAGCCCCGGCAGTCAGCCCCCGCCCGCCTCCTCCGGCCCCGCCCCGGCGGAACCGGCACTTGATGCGCGCCGCCCCGAGGCGGGAACGGGTGCCACCCCGCCGCCCCGCGCGGCCAAGGCCTTCGCCCGGTACGTCGCGCTCACCGCCGTGAACCCCACCACCGCCCTCTACTTCGCCGCCCTCACCACCGCGCAGGGCGCGAGCCTCTCCACCGGTGCGGCCGGAGCCGCGTTCCTGGTCGGGGTCGGCGCCGCCTCGCTCCTGTGGCAGCAGACCCTCGTCGCCGTCGGCGCCCTCGCGGGGGCCCGCATCTCCGACACCGCGCGCGTGTGGACCTTCCGCCTCGGCTACGGCCTGGTCGCCGCCTACGCCCTCAAGATCGCCTTCCCGTTGCCGACCCCGGAGTGAACCGCCGGGGCGCCGTCAGGGGCCGCTCGGGGTGATCTCGGGGTCATGCCGGATACGGCCCCGCACCTCCGGCCGAAATGATCAGTACATGACCACTCGCCCCCTGGAACTCCGCGGAACCCGCCGGCCGGCCGGCCTCAGCCGCGCCGCCTTCGTCTCCGCGCCCCTGTGCATCCTGGCCTACGGCGCCATCCGGCTCGGCGACCCCGGCCACGGTCCGGGCCCCGCCTGGACCGTGGGGCACATCGCCCTGCTCGCGGGGGTCCTGCAGTTCGCCCTGGTCTTCCCCGCCCTGCGCAGGATGACCAGGCCCGCCGGCGCGGCGGGTCGGGCGAGCGCCGGGGCCGCGGCCCTGCTCGGCCTCGCCGGCACCCTGGCGGTCGCCGCCCAGGCGGTCATCGACCTGATCGTCGGCCTGAACGCCGCCGACCGGCCGGAGATGAACCGGCTCTTCGACGAGGTCCAGAGCCACCCCGGGGTGCTGCCTGCCGTCTACACCGTCGGCCCGATGCTGTTCTACGTCGGCCTGGTCTGGCTCATGGTCCAGCTCGCCGTGCGGCGCCGCGTCGGCGCCTGGCGTCCCGCCCTGGTGGTGCTCGGTACGGTCACGATGGCCGTGAGCCTCGACCTGATGCCGCTCGGTGGCCTGATGTTCGCCGCCGCGCTCTTCCCCCGGGACCTCCCCCTGTCCGGCCCCTGAGCGCCCCTCGACTCCCGGGCTAGGGTGACCCCGTGACGACGACCCGCCTCTCGGCCCGCGCGGCCATCGCCTCCGTGACCGACCCCGGCAGTTTCGCCGAACTCCCCGCGCCCCGGCTGGAGTCGGGGCCCGACGGGCCCCTCGCCTGGGAGGGCTACGACGCCTCCCGCGCCCGCGCCGGCGCGCGGACCGGCGAGCAGGAGTCCGTCGTCATCGGCACCGCCCGTATCGGCGGGCGGGCAGCGGCACTGATCTCCTTCGAGTTCGGCTTCCTCGGCGGATCGCTCGGCGAGCGCACCGGAGACCGGCTCGAAGCCGTCTACACGTACGCCCGGGAGCACCGCCTCCCCCTCGTCTCCCTCATCGCCACCGGCGGCTCCCGGATGCAGGAGGGCATGCTCGCGCTGACCCAACTCCAGCGCGTGGCCCGCCAGTGCGTGCTGACCCGGGCGGCCGGACTCCCCCAGCTCGCCGTGCTGCGCGACCCCACCACCGGCGGCGGCTGGGCCACCCTGGGCGCCGGGGCCGACGTGGTCCTCGCGCTTCCGGGGGCCCAGGTCGGCTTCGCCGGCTCCCGGGTGCGGCCGGCGGACGCGGATCCGGCAGCCTACTCCGCCGAGGGGCAGTACGCCGCCGGGCACGTGGACGCCGTGGTCCCCGCGCCCGAGTTGCCCGGCGCCCTCGCCGACTGGCTGCGCGTACTGACCGCGCCCCGGCCCGCCGGGCCCGTCGAGCCGCCGGGCGCACTGGCCGCCGCGGAGCCCCCGCCCAGCGGCTGGGAGGCCGTCCGGCAGGCCCGGCACCCCGACCGCCCGCATGCCGGGGCCTACCTGGACGCGTACTTCGAGCTGCGCCTGCCGCTTTCCGGCGACCGCGCCGGCGGCACCGACCCCGGCATGCTGTGCGGGTTCGGGCTGCGCGAGGGGCGGGCCGTCGCGTACGCCGCCCAGTGCGGCACCGCGACCCGCCCGGCGGGCTACCGCACGGCCTCCCGCGTCATCCGCCTCGCGGACCGGCTCGGGATCCCGGTGCTCACCCTGGTGGACACCCCCGGCGCGGCCAACGACGCGGCCGCCGAGCACGCGGGCGCCGGCGCGGCCATCGCGGACACCTTCGCGGCGCTGGCCGGCGCGACCGTCCCCGTGACGACCCTGCTCATCGGCGAGGGCGGCTCGGGCGGCGCGCTCGCGCTGGCGGCGCCGGGGAACACCTGGGTCACCCCGGACAGCTACTTCTCGGTGATCGCCCCGGAACTGGCGGCTGCCATCCTCAAGCGCCCGCCGGCCGCCGCCCCCACCACCGCCGACCAGCTCCGCATCCGCCCCCAGGACCTGGTGGCCCTGGGGGTCGCCCGCGGCATCGTCGAGGGCTAGGGGGCCTGTCTTTCGGACCAGGCCCTAGCGCCGGCGCGGCGGCAGCTTGACGTCCACCCGGTACAGCCGGGTGATCTGCTGCGCGAACTCGTTGTCGTCACTGGCCAGCAGCAGCCGGACCCGGTCGGCGCCGTCGTGGTCGGTGACGGCCATGCCCTCGATGTTGTCCACGAGGGGGTGGTTCTGCGGGAGGTTCGAGGGGGCGCCGAGCGTCGGGCAGTCGTCGAAGTCCCCGATCGCGGTCTTGCGGGCGAGCCGCAGCCCCGGTCCCTCCGTCAGCGTCCGCACCTTCGAGGTGTCCGTCGCGCCCAACGGATCGGCGACGTACAACCGCACGGTGATCGCGAACTCCCGCGTGAAGCCGCGCTCCAGCACGATCAGCCGCCCGTCGCGGGTCGGCGCGAGCTCGACGAGCCCGTGCCCGGCGTCCACCGGGTAGGCGAACTGGCGGCCCAGGACGAACTCCCCGCCGCGCCGCTCCCAGGTCTGGATCCGCTGGAGGGTCCGGCCCTGCGCGTCCTTGCCGTCCCCGGCCAGCCCGCCCTCGACGCCCGCGACCAGCGTGTGGCCCCCGGGCAGCAGGGTGAGCGACTCGAAGGTGGTGTTGACGGCGGCCCGGCCCTCGGGCGCGAGGCGGAAGTCGTCCGGGATCGGCAGCGTGCCCAGCACCCGCCCGTCGCGGCCGTAGCGCCGGACGGCGGGCGCGAACTCGTCCGTGACCAGGTACGAGCCGTCGCGGTCGACGACGATCCCCTCGGAGTCGATCGCCTTCCCCGCGCCGTCCGTCAGCGGCAGCCGCGCGGTGGCGGTGGCCGTCGGGGTGTCCCCGCGCCCCACCTTCAGCGAGTACAGCGCCGACTTGTCGGAGATGGCGGCCACCGTGCCGTCCCTGTCGACGGCCAGACCGGAGATCCCGCCGACCAGCCGCCCGTCGAGCGTGGTCTTGTCGAGCGAGTCGGAGTAACCCGCGACGGAGAGGTACGGGGAGCAGACGCCCCCGCCGACCGGCCGGGCCGCCGCGGAAGCGGACGGCACGAGCGTGCCGCAGAGCGCGGCGGCGGCCACCGCGGTGGTGGCGAGCGTACGAAGGCGCATGGAGGCCTTCCTCCTGGTTCGACGAGATGACATACGGTTCGGAACTGCTGAACTGTCATATTCCGAACAGAAAGAAGTGGGAAGGCCTCGCAACACGAAGGCAACGAACCCGCCAACTCCCCTTCACATTCGGCCGGATCGGGCGAATCGGGCCGGGCCGACCCCCACGTGCCGCCCGAAGTGCCGCGTCAGGTGCGCCTGGTCGTAGAACCCGGCCGCGGTGGCGGCCGCTGCCGGCGGCATCCCCGCCAGCAGCAGTCCCCGCGCCAGCGCCACCCGCCGCCCGGTGAGGTACGCGTGCGGCGGCAGCCCGTACGCCGTCCGGAAGCTGCGGATCAGATGCGTGGGATGGACGTTCCCCAGCTCCGCCGAGGCCTCCTCCAGGGTGATCCCCTCGACCACCCGGGCATCGAGCAGCTCCCGCAGCCGCCCGGCGAGACCGGTCCCCTGTTCCCCGTCCGCGGGCGCCTCCCGCCCGGTCAGCCACCGGAGCAGTCGCTCCCGTACGAAGGCCAGCCGCGACTGGGCCTCGAACGGGTCGCGCTCCGCCAGCGCCAGGTGCAGCCCGTGCACGCGCTCGCGCAGCGCCGGGTCGGACAGCAGCGGGGCGTCGACGGCGGCCCCGGTCAGACGTTCCGGCAGCACGGAGGTGTCCAGGTACAGGTTCCGCTTGCGGAAACCGGCCTCGGTCACGGTCCGCCCGTCGTGCACCACCCCTGGCGGCAGCAGGATCACCTGGTCCGAGACCCCGACGCCGTGCTGCTCCCGGTCGAGGGCGAAGTCGACGCGCCCGCCATCGAGGACCATCAGCGTCCAGGTGTCGTGCACGTGGGCGGGGTAGGCGTGTTCGGTGAAGCGGGCGTGGAAGACCTCGGCGATGCCGTTCACCGGCGGCCGCCAGGCGGAAACGGTGCTGCGCGGGCGTAAGGGGGCCATGTCAGGAACGTACAAGACCGCCCGGCACCCGCCCCGGCACGCTGTCCGCATGACGACACCGAAGGTCAACATCGCCGAGAAGCTCGCCGGATTCACCGAGCACTGGGCCCCGCGCCGCATAGCGCGCGTCAACGACTACGAAGTCAAGGTCGCCAAGTTGCGGGGCGAGTTCGTCTGGCACTCCCACGAGGACACCGACGAGCTGTTCCTCGTGGTCAGCGGCACGCTGACGATCCGGCTGCGCGACGGGGACGTGGTCCTGGGCCCCGGCGAGATGCACGTCGTCCCGCGCGGAGTGGAGCACTGCCCGGCCGCCGACGAGGAGGTCTCCATCCTGCTGTTCGAACCGTCGGGCACCACCAACACCGGCACGGCGGGCGGCCCCCGCACCCGCGAACCGGTGGACGCGTAGCGCCTGCCGCGGGCACAGGCCCGGGAGAGCACCACGCCGCACCCGCACGGCCGACCGCGTGCCGATGCCGTGCCCGGCGCCACGACCCGCCCGGGCCCGCCAGAGGCCCACCCCGTCCGGCCACGCCGGAAGGCCGCCCGCGCAGTGGTCCCGGTCGGCACTGCACCGCGCAGCGCGGCCCGCCCTGGCCCACCACCGCCCACAGACCGTCCCCGCCCGGCGGTCCCGCCGCCCCGGCGGTCCCGGCGATCAGGCCTGGGGGGAGCGCGCGTCGTAGCGGGCGAAGCCCCGCCAGCGCAGGGCGAGCAGGCCCAGCACCAGCACGCACGCGAGGCCCCCGCCCGTGACCGCCACGGTGGGGGACGTCAGGTCGGCGGCGGTCCCGGCGAGGAAGTCCCCGAGCCGGGGCCCGCCCGCGACGACCACGATGAACACGCCCTGCAGACGCCCCCGCATCTCGTCCGGCGTGGCGGCCTGCATCATCGTGCTGCGGAACACCATCGAGATGGTGTCCGCGCACCCGGCCAGGGCGAGGAACAGCAGCCCGAGCCACAGGTTCCGGGTGAGCCCGAAGACGGCGATGGCCAACCCCCATCCGGCCACGGACAGCAGGATCGCCAGCCCGTGCCGGCGGATCCGCCCCTGCCAGCCCGAGAACAGCCCGCCCAGCAGCGCCCCGACGGCGGGCGCGGCCACCAGCAGGCCGACCGTCTTCGCGTCGCCGCCGTACCAGAGCCCGGCGACGGCCGGGAACAGCGCCTTCGGCTGCGCCAGCACCATGGCGGCCATGTCGGAGAAGAAGGTCATCCGGATGTTCGGCCGGGTCCCGAGGAAGCGCAGCCCGTCGAGGACGGAGGCCCTCCCCCGCTCGCCCTCGGCCCGGTCCGGCTTCATCGCGGGCAGCCGCCACACCGCGTAGAGCGCGGCGGTGAAGGTGACGGCGTCGATCAGGTACGCGGCCTGGTAGCCCCACCAGCCGACGATCAGCCCACCCAGCATCGGGCCGATCATCGTCCCGGAGGTCATGGTCACCGAGTTCAGCGCGTTGGCGGCGGGCAGCTGCTCGGCCGGCAGCAGCCTCGGGATCATGGCGGACCGCGCCGGTCCGGCGAGCGCCCCGGCCACCGCCTGGAGCGCGACGACGGCGTACAGGAACCACACCCGGTGGTAGTCGAGCAGCGCGGCCGCGGCGAGTGCGACGGACAGCGCGGCGGAGCCGAGGGCGCTGTAGAGGCCGAGCTTGCGGCGGTCCAGGGTGTCGGCGATGGCGCCGCCGTAGAGCCCGAAGGCAACGAGCGGGACGAGCGCGAAGAGTCCGACGAGCCCGACCGCGAAGCTGGAGCGGGTGATGTCGTAGACCTGGAGCGAGATCGCGAGGGCGGTCATCGCCTGCCCGAGCCAGGAGATGGTGCTGCCGACCCACAGCCTCCGGTAGTGCGCGGAGGTGCGCAGCGGGGTCAGGTCGGCGAATATTCGCTGCCGGGAACGCGGGCGAGTGGGCGTGGTCGTATCGGGCACAGCGGATGATAACCACCGGCCCGCCGCCGCTCCGAGCGGGTTTTGCGGCGTTCACACACCGGCAACAGTCGCCCCACCCGGCTCCGGGATCCCGACGCAGGCGCATTCCTGCCGGTAACCCGCCACTATCACCGGACATTTGACCGAATCGCCGTGCGCTACACCCCTCTCGTTCAGCTCATGATGAAAAGACTCGTATGTCCAGGGAGGCGCAGTGATCGAACCTGGCAACAGCACCACGAGCACCGGCACCGCACGGAACACGGTGCGCACCACCGTCCCCCTCACCGTCGGGGTCGAGGAGGAGTTCCTCCTCGTCGACGCCCGCACCTTCCGGGTGGTCCCGGCGGCCCCGCTCGTCCTCGCCACCGCCGGCGGACTGCCGGGCGAGCTGCACCCGGAGGGCACCCGCTACCAGGTGGAGATCTCCACCCCGGTCGCACACTCGGCGGATGCGCTGCGTACGGAGCTCGCCGCGCTGCGGCGCACCCTCGGCCGGGCGGCCCGCGCCCACGGCTGCCGGCTGCTGGCCGCGCCCTCGCCGGTCGTGGCCGTGGAGGGGCCGCTCCACCTCACCGACGACGAGCCGCGCCAGCGCGAGCAGCACCGCCGCTTCGGCGCGCTCACCGACACCCTGGTCAGCTGCGGCCGCCACGTCCATGTGGGCAGTCTCGACGAGGACACGGCCGTCGCGGTGTCCAACCGGGTCAGACCCTGGCTGCCGACGTTGATCGCGCTGGCCGCCAACTCGCCGTTCTGGGGCGGCCGTGACACGGGTCACGCCAGCTGGCGGGCGATGGCCTGGTCGGGCTGGCCCTCGGCGGGACCGCCGCCGCACTTCACGTCGACGGCCCATTTCCGGCGCTCGGTGCAGACCCTGCTCGGCTCGGGGGCGGCCCTGGACACCAAGATGGTCTATTGGGACCTGCGCCCCTCGGGGCGCTGGCCGACGCTCGAACTCCGGGCGCCCGACATGTCCCCGGACATCGACGGAGCCGTACTGCAGGCCGAGCTGACCCGCGCCCTGGTGGCGACGGCCCTGCGCGAGATCGCGGAGGGGCGCCCCGATCCGCCCGTACGGGACGACGTGCTGCGCCTCGCGCGCTGGCGGGCCGCGCACGACGGGCTGGAGGGTTTCGGCCTCGATCCGTACACGGGGGCGGAACTCCCCGCGGCGGATCTGGCGGAGGCCCTGCTGGACCTGGTCGCCCCGGAGCTGGCCGAGTCGGGCGACCTCGACCACGCGGCCAAGACCCTGGGCGGCCTGCTGCGCGACGGCTCGGGCGCCCACCGCCAGCGCGCCGCCTTCGCCCGCCGCCAGGACCTGAACGACGTACTGCGCCATCTGGCGGACGAGACGGAGAACTTCTAGCCGGACCGCCGGGCGGGGCGGGGCGGCCGCGGACACCGGTGCGGCCGGACCGCCCCGTCGCCCCGGCGGACCATTGCCGGACCACCGCCGGACCGCCGGCGCCCCCGTCCGGCTCACCGCGCGGCGGGTCGGCCCGGCGGGCCGGCGGACGGCTGGAAGCATGCACCCATGTCATCCCGGGCAGGCACGGCCGAGAGTTCCGCGAAGTCACGCATCGTCCTGTTGACGCTCGCGTCCGGGCAGTTCCTGATGGCCCTCGACAGCTCCGTCATGAACGTCTCCATCGCCACGGTGGCCGAGGACGTCGGCACGAACGTGACGGGCATCCAGGGCGCGATCACCGCCTACACCCTCGTCATGGCGATGTTCATGATCCCCGGCGGCAAGGTCGGGGCGCTGATCGGCCGAAGGCGCGCGTTCGTCATCGGCTGCTGCATCTACGGGCTCGGCTCCCTCACCACCTCGCTGGCGCCGAACCTCACCGTGCTGCTGCTGGGCTGGGCACTCCTGGAGGGACTCGGGGCCTCGCTCATCCTGCCCGCGATCGTGTCGCTCGTCGCCGGCAACTTCTCCGTCGAACGCCGCCCCGCCGCCTACGGCCTCATCATGGCCGCGGGGGCGATCGCCATCGCCGTCGGGCCGCTCATCGGCGGCATCGCGACGACGTACTTCTCCTGGCGGTGGGTCTTCGCCGGGGAGGTCCTGGTGGTGCTCGCCATCCTCGCGCTCGCACGCCGCATCGCGGACGCCCCGCCCGGTGAGCGCCGGCGCATCGACGTCCCGGGCGCGGTCCTCTCCGCTGCCGGGCTCGGGCTGTTCGTCTACGGCGTGCTCCGGTCCGACGAGTGGGGCTGGTTCCTGCCGAAGCCCGGCGCGCCTTCCTGGCTCGCGGTGTCCCTGACGACGTGGCTGATGCTGGCGGGCATGGCACTGCTCTGGTTCTTCCTCCGCTGGGAGGCCAAGGTCGTCGGGCACGGCCGGGATCCCCTCGTCGATCCCGACATGCTGCGCAACCCGCAGCTCACCGGCGGCCTGACGATGTTCTTCTTCCAGTACCTCGTGCAGATGGGCGTGTTCTTCGTCGTCCCGCTCTACCTGTCCGTCGCGCTGGGCCTGTCGGCGCTGTCGACCGGTGCCCGCCTGCTGCCGCTGTCGGTGAGCCTGCTGCTGGCCGCGACCCTGATCCCGCGTTTCCTCCCGGACGTCTCGCCGCGGCGCGTGGTGCGGGTCGGGATCTTCGCGCTGCTCGCGGGCGCGGTGGTTCTGATGGCCGCGCTCGACCTCGACGCCGGCGCGGAGATCGTCACCGTCCCCCTGCTGCTGATCGGGCTCGGCATGGGGGCGCTGGCCTCCCAGCTCGGGTCGGTCACCGTGTCCGCGGTGCCGCAGGCGCAGAGCGCGGAGGTCGGCGGCGTGCAGAACGCCGTCACGAACCTCGGCGCCTCGATCGGCACGGCACTCGCCGGATCGATCATGATCGCCGCGCTCACCTCCTCCTTCCTGACCACCATCGCCGAGAACCCGGCGGTCCCGGACAGCGTCACGAACCAGGCGACGGCCCAACTGCAGAGCGGCGCGCCCTTCCTGTCCGACGCCCAACTGGGGACCGCCCTCGACGAGGCCGGAACGAACCCAGAGGTGTCCCAGGCCGCACTGGACGCGAACGCCGAGGCCAGGCTGGACGGTCTGCGCGCGGCGCTCGCCATCCTCGCCTTCGCCGCGATCGTCGCCCTGTTCTTCACCCATCGGATCCCCGCGACCCAGCCCCGCTCCCCGGAGACGTAGCGCCCGTGTGCGCGGACCGGGCCGGGCGCGCAGCATGGAGGCATGGCCGACCGCGCATGGCCGAGCGGCCGATCCCGGGCCTCCTCCGCGGCCGTCGCAGTCCTCCTGGCGGTGGCCCTGAGCTCCGTGCCGAGCGGCACCGCCCACGCCTTCACCGGCGGCAATCACGAGGCCGTCACCCGGGCCGCGCTGCCCTGGGAGCCGGTCACGCTGACCGCGATGGCCGATGCCCGTACCGGGGCGGTCAACGCCGACGACCGCCCGCCCTACTTCGGCGTCGGCCCCCTGCACTGCGACAACGCCGACTACCTGGCCGCCCGCCACGACCCCGCCTACCCCCGCACCCGGGACGAGGCCACGACCGAGCTCCTCGCCTGCGTCCGCACCTCCGTCGCCCGCTTCCGCAACGCGGTCCGGGCCGCCGACGGCCTCGTCGACGCCGACGGCGGGGTGCGCGCCGACCAGAGCGACCTGTCCTCCCCCTGCACCTGGAACGAGGGCTCCGACCGGGCCAAATGCGCCGTACTCGAACAGCTCGGCCGCGGCTGGCACCCGATCGAGGACTTCTACGCGCACTCCAATTGGACCGACCGTCCCGCCCCCGGCCCCGTCTCGCTCGACAACCCGCCCGGGCTGGGACGTTCGGCCCCGGCGCCGTTCCCGGACATCCGCCGCTACAGCGCGATGAAGGACGCCGACTGGACCCGGGACGCCCGGGCGCGCATCCCGGAGGACCTCGCCACCGGCTGCTACCCCGACTTCGATTCCACCAGCGTCAGAGCCGCCGACTGCGAGGGCCGCATCCCCCACGACCGCGTGCTGAACAAGGACACCACCGCGGCGCCCCGCTTCGAGAGGGACGACAACTACGCACGCGCGACGGCCGGAGCCACCGCCGAGATCACCCGCCAGTGGAACGACTTCAAGGCCGAACTGCTGACCACGTACCCCGACCACGACCGCGGCGCCCGGATGATCTGCGTCCTCACCCACGACGCCCCGGCCGCCGGCTGCCCCTGACCTCAGGAAGTGAGCTGGTAGAGGCTCCTGCCCACGATCCACAGCCCCAGCGCGAGGCAGGAGACGACGATCGCCGGTTCCTTGTGCCGGTCCAGCCACTCCCGCAGGTCCGTCAGCGCCTTGTGCGCCCGTTCCGGCGAGAACACCATGTACAGCTCCATGGCCAGCAGGGTGGCGCTGGCGAGCAGGCAGAACCCCATCAGCGCCAGGTAGGACTCGGTGTGGGAGAGGTCCGCCTCCACCACCGTGCTGGCGGCCAGCCCGACCATGCCCCAGGGCTGGAGGAGCACCGCGAGCGTGGCCGCGGACCAGAAGGTGGCCTGATCGGTGCGGGAGGTGATGGAACTCTTCGGGGCCTCCGGCTTCACCCGCACCGCACCACCGTCGGCCGCGGCCGCGGCCGCGCTCTTCCTCCGCCGCCGCTTGCGCTCGCTGTAGACGATCAGTCCCACGCCGAGGACCAGCTTGATCGCGAGCACCGCGGTGGACGGCGGGGACCTCGGCGGCGGTGGCTCCCCATTGGTCAGGAGCATCACGATGGCGATCACGAGGACCAGGCAGCCGAGCCAGGCCAGGATGAACACCAGCCCCTTCCACACGCCGCGCGGCGCCGACACGACCAGCACGAAGGCCAGGATCGGCAGCGGATAGAGCGTGATGACGAGGCCGATGAGGAACAGGTCGAGCATCATGGCGCGGACGCTTCCGGCCTACGCCGCGAGGACCCTGGCCTTGGCCTGCTCGAACTCGGCGGCCGTGATGTCACCGCGGTTCCTGAGCTCGGCGAGCCGCCCGAGCTCCTCCGCAGGGCTGCCCGTCCCGGCGCTCTCCCTCACGTGGGAGCGGAACTCCACCTCGCGGTCCCGGGCCCGCCGCAGGTCCCGTTCGCCCATCCCGCGCCCCCGGGCGAGCAGGTACACGAACACGCCCAGGAACGGCAGGAGGATCACGAAGACGGTCCACCCCGCCTTGCCCCACCCGCTCAGGTCGTCGTCGCGGAAGACGTCGGCGAAGACGCGGAAGAGCAGCACGAACCAGAGGACCCAGAGAAAGATGATCATCATGGTCCAGAACGCGCCCAGCAGCGGGTAGTCCGCCGCCAGGTCCTGAAAGGACTCCGTCATGGCCGGCCTCCTGTCACCGGCGGGCACGAGCCTCCCGGCAGTCCCATGGTCGGCCCATCACCCGGTGATCGCCACGCAGCCCGGATCCGCCCTGGTGGCCCGGTCCGGCGCGCCCTTGGCACCCCCGGGGGCAAGGTCCACTTGGTCTAGACTCCGTCGAGCATCCCCGTTCGCCGCGTAGACCGAGCCAGTCCGCCGCCAAGAGGCCCGGGGGTGGATCGGAATCCTGGGGGACAGTCACGTGGAGCCAATGAACCAGCCTGCGCGGGGCATACCCACCGCGGCCGCCCCCGCCGGTCGCGGCCCGAACCCACGGGCCGCCGGGCGCCTGGTGGTGCTGGACGGACTGCGCATCCTCGCCGCGCTGATGGTGGTGTTCCACCACTACGTCGGGTACGGCGGCGCCGCGTCCGGCGCGGGCAACGCATGGTCGCGCCCGATCGCCCACGTCTTCCCGCTGGCCTCCAAGTTCGGCGCCTACATGTGGACGGGTGTCAGCCTGTTCTTCCTGATCAGCGGCTTTGTCATCGGCATGAGCACCTGGGGGCGGGGGCTGGGCGACTTCTTCACGTCCCGGGTCGTACGCCTGTACCCGGCCTACTGGTTCGGGGTGCTGGCGACCACCGCCGTGCTGACGCTCTGGCCGATGGTGGTCCAGCCGCTGCACGCGCACGAGGTGCTGGCGAACCTGACGATGCTTCAAGGTGCGATGCACATCACCAACGTGGACGCCTCCTACTGGACGCTCTGGTACGAGCTCTGCTTCTACCTGCTCTTCTGCCTCGTCGTCCGACGGGGCCTCACCTACCGCCGCGTGGTCGCCTTCTGCATGCTGTGGACGGTGGCGGGACTGGCGAGCGTCGCGATGGAGTGGGGCCCGCTCCAGGTGATCGCGATGCCCTGGATCTCCTCGTTCTTCATCGCCGGTCTCGCCTACTACCTGATGTACCGCTTCCGGCCGACCCCGCTGCTCTGGGGCATCGTCGGCGTCAGCCTCGTGCTGTCCCTCGTCTACGCCCGCGACCACCAGCGGGCGATCGACGAGGCGCTCGGCGGCCGGCACCTGCCGGTCTGGCCCGCCTACGCGATGATCCTGCTGTGCTACGCGGTGATGGCCGCCGTGTCGCTCGGCCTGCTCTCCCGCATCCGTTGGCGCCGGCTGACCGTCGCCGGCTCCCTGACGTATCCCCTGTACCTGCTGCACGAGGCGATCGGCTGGACGGCCATCAGGCTGCTCCACGACCGGATCCCGAAGTGGCCCCTGGTCGGGCTGGTCACGGTCGGCATGCTGGTGGCCGCCTACCTGGTGCACCGGCTCGTCGAACGCCCGCTCTCCCGGCTGCTGAAGCGCGGTATCGGCGCGGGCCTGGCCGAACTCCGGGCGGGCGGCGCTCCCGCACCCGTCGGACCCCCGGCGGGAGGCGGTTTCCGGCCGGACGCGCCCGCGCCGACCGAAGCCACGGCCGACCGGCCGACGAGCGTCCGGGTCTGAGGCCTCCCCGCCCCCGGGAGCGACCTCGGCCCGAACCGCCGCGAAGACGCCGTTCAGCACCCCTTCCGGCACGCCCCCGGGCCACGCGGGCCCGGATCCGGCGAAGAGCGTCGACAGACGCTCACGAAGCCGCCCAGGAGGACGGCCAGGAGGACGGCCCGCGGGGGCCGTTGTGACCGGCGACACTCCGGCGAAGG
Source organism: Streptomyces sp. NPDC001717 (assembly GCF_042892775.1). NCBI lineage: Bacteria > Bacillati > Actinomycetota > Actinomycetes > Kitasatosporales > Streptomycetaceae > Streptomyces > Streptomyces sp. NPDC001717. The sequence continues at coordinate 86,099 of NZ_JBIAUK010000009.1, forward strand.
GGACGGACGCCCGCCCCCTGGAACGCGAAAGGCGGCCCCGAGGGGCCGCCAGGATCACCGTGGTGACTCGCGCGACCAGAGACATCCCTGGTCGGATCGTTTCTGCACACCTGGTGTGCAGTGGGGCGGGTGGGACTCGAACCCACGGCCGACGGATTATGAGTCCGCTGCTCTAACCGGCTGAGCTACCGCCCCTTCACGGCGTGGCGCGTACATCTGTGCGCGCCGTCTGCCGCAGCATAGCCGCTCATACGATCTCCTGCCTCGGATGCCTCGCATGATCGGCTTCGCCTGTTCAGAGAGACCGTCCTGAGGGCTGCCCGGTTCCAGGACCGGGCAAAAAAGAAGAGGACCCGCTGGGGGCCCTCTTCTTCTCTTTCTCGCTCCCCCGGCTGGACTCGAACCAGCAACCCTCCGGTTAACAGCCGAATGCTCTGCCAATTGAGCTACAGGGGATCGCGCTCCCCCGACTGGACTCGAACCAGTAACCTGCCGGTTAACAGCCGGCTGCTCTGCCAATTGAGCTACAGGGGATTGCTGCGGTGCATCGAACGGCCCACCTCCGGCCTTGCCGGGGGGCGAGCGCCCGTTGCGAGTCATAGATTAGCGCAAGCAGGGGGGTGCTCCGCCAATCGGTATCGACAGCAGGCCGGGCACCACACGACGAAGGGTGACAGGCATGCGGTACAAGGCGACGTTCCTGGCCGGACTGGCCCTCGGTTACGTGCTCGGAACCCGGGCCGGGCGCGAGCGGTACGAGCAGCTGAAGAAGTCCGCACGGGAGCTCGCGCAGAACCCGGCGGTGCGCAACGCCGCCGAAACCGCGGGGCACACCGGGCGCGCGTACGCCGGGAAGGCCTTCGCCGCGGTGGGCGAGAAGGTCGGCGACGTCGTCCCGGACTCCCTGGCCGGCCGGGTGCGGGGGCTGCGGGACCGTCGGGCCGGCGGCTTCGAGGACGACTGGGGGACCAGCAACACCTGAGACACGTCGTGAGCCGTGAGGTTCCCGGGGCTCGTGAGGTCCTGGGAACCTCACGGGACTTCCGGGCACTCCGGAGAGGTCAGTACCGGTCGTATGTGCGGCAGAATTCTCCGCATGGGGATAGTCGCCGGGTTGGACAGCTCTTCAACCTTCACTCGCATCGTCGTCTGTGACACCGAAACCGGTGCCGTCCTGCGCCAGGGCTACGCGCCCCATCCGCAGTCCGCGGGAGAGGCCGACACGGCCAACCCCCACGAGACCGATCCCCAGGCCTGGCTGCTCTCCCTCGGCGAGGCCGCCGGCGGCGGGCTCCTCGAAGGGGTCCAGGCCATCGGCGTCTCCGCCCAGCAGCACGGTCTGCTGCCTCTCGACGCCCAGGGCGGCCTCGTACGTCCCGCCCTGGTCGGCAACGACAAGCGCGGCCAGGTCGCGGCCGCCGACCTGATCGAGGCCTTCGGCGGCCGGGCGGCCTGGGCCGAGGCGGTGGGCTCGGTCCCGCACTCCGCGCAGCCCCTCGCGAAGCTCGCCTGGCTGGCCCGCAACGAGCCCGAGGCGGCCCGGCGGGTGGCCGTGCTGATGTCCCCGCACGACTGGCTGGTGTGGCAGCTGCTGGGCCGTCCCGCCCGGCGGACCACCGACCGGGGCGGGGCCTCCGGCACCGGCTACTGGTCCCCCGCCACCGGAGCCTGGCGGCCCGACCTGGTCGAGCTCGCGCTCGGCCACCGGGCGCTGCTGCCCGAGGTCCTCGGCCCGGCCGACGCCGCCGGGACCACGCCCGAGGGGCTGCTGATCTCCGCCGGCACGGGCGAGACGATGGCCGCCGCGATGGGGCTCGGGCTGGGCCCCGGCGACGCCGTGGTCTCGCTCGGCGCCTCCGGTTCGGTGATGGCGGTGCACCACGAGGCGCTGTCGGAGCCGGGCGGGCTGATCACCTCGCTGGCCGACGCCACCGGCATGCACCTCCCCGTGGTGAACACCTCCAACGCCGTACGGGCCCTGCGCGGCACCGCCGAGTTGCTGGGCACCGATCTGGAGGGGCTGAGCGAGCTCGCGCTGAAGTCGACGCCGGGCGCGCACGGACTCGTACTGCTCCCCTACCTGGAGGGCGAGCGGACGCCGAACCTGCCGCACTCCGCCGGGACCCTGTCGGGGCTGCGCCGGGACTCCATGAAGCCGGAGCACCTGGCGCGGGCCGCCTTCGAGGGCATGCTGTGCGGGCTGGTGGACGCGCTGGACGTGCTGCGTTCGCGCGGGGCCGTGATCCGCCGGGTGTTCCTGCTCGGCGCGGCGGCCGAGCTGCCCGCCGTACAGGCCACGGCGCCGGGGCTGTTCGGGACCCAGGTCGTCGTGCCGGCCCCGGCCGACTACGCGGCGCTGGGCTCGGCGCGGCAGGCGGCGTGGGCGCTCGGTGTGGCGCAGGGCACGCTCGCCCCGCACACCCCGCCGATCTGGCCCGCCCCGCCGGCGCAGGTCTTCGAGCCGGGCGAGGACCTCCCCGCCGGGCAGGCCGTGCGCCAGCAGTACGTCGCGACGCGGGAGCAGGTCCATCCGGGCGCGTTCCAGGGCTCCGGGGTCCCTCAGCAGTAGGGCTTCGGGGCCGCGCGGTCGTGGGGCCCCGGTGGCTCCGCGGCCGTAGGGCGACGGGCGCAGCGCGGTCTACGCCTTTTGACCGGGCTTTGCGAAATCCGCTGGGGATCGGGGGGCCGGTTGGCCCAAGATGGGGTGAACCCCCTCGATCATGCCGACCGGAGCCTGCGCGTGCTCATACGACTTCTGCGGACCCACCTCCGTCCGTACAAGCAACCGATCGCCGCGCTGGTCCTGCTGCAACTGCTGCAGACCAGCGCGAGCCTCTACCTGCCCACACTCAACGCGGACATCATCGACAACGGTGTCGTCCACGGGGACACCGGCTACATCCTGCGCTTCGGTGCGCTGATGCTCGGCGTCTCGCTCGTCCAGCTCGTCTGCAACGCCGGAGCCGTCTACTACGGCGCCCGTACCGCGGCCGCCGTCGGCCGTGACGTCCGCGCCTCCGTCTTCGACCGGGTGCAGAGCTTCTCCGCACGGGAGCTCGGCCACTTCGGCGCCCCGTCGCTGATCACCCGTACGACGAACGACGTCCAGCAGATCCAGATGCTGGTGCTGATGACCTTCACGCTGATGGTGTCGGCGCCGATCATGTGCGTCGGCGGCATCTTCATGGCGCTCTCGCTCGACGTGAAGCTGTCGGGCGTGCTGCTCGCCGTGGTCCCGGTGCTCGGGCTGTCGGTCGGTGCGATCGTCTTCAAGACGCGGCCGCTGTTCCGCAAGATGCAGGTCCGGCTCGACACCGTGAACCGGGTGCTGCGCGAGCAGATCACCGGCAACCGGGTGATCCGCGCCTTCGTCCGCGACGACTACGAGAAGGACCGCTTCCGGGAGGCCAACGCGGACCTCACGGGGGTCTCGCTGGCCGCGGGCAGGCTGCTGGCGCTCATGTTCCCCACCGTGATCGTGGTCGTGAACATCTCCAGCGTCGCGGTCATCTGGTTCGGTGCGATGCGCGTCGACAGCGGCGGCATGGAGATCGGCCAGCTGACGGCCTTCCTGGCCTACCTGATGCAGATCGTCATGGCCGTGATGATGGCCACCTTCATGTTCATGATGGTGCCGCGCGCCGAGGTGTGCGCCGAGCGCGTCCAGGAGGTCCTGGACACCGAGTCGAGCGTGGCCCCGCCGGTCGACCCGGTGACCAAGCTCCTCTCGCGCGGCCGCCTGGAGCTGCGCGGCGCCGACTTCCGGTATCCGGGCGCCGAGGCCCCCGTGCTGCGCGGGGTGAACCTGGTGGCCCGCCCCGGCGAGACCACCGCGGTGATCGGCTCCACCGGCAGCGGCAAGTCCACGCTGCTCGGCCTGGTCCCGCGGCTGTTCGACGCGACCGGCGGCGAGGTGCTCGTGGACGGCGAGGACGTACGCCGGCTCGACCCCGAACTGCTCGCCAGGACGGTCGGGATGGTCCCGCAGAAGCCGTACCTGTTCTCCGGAACGGTCGCCTCCAACCTGCGCTACGGGCGCCCGGACGCGACCGACGAGGAGCTGTGGCGGGCCCTGGAGGTGGCCCAGGCCAAGGAGTTCGTGTCCGAGCTGGAGGGCGGCCTGGAGGCCGCCATCACGCAGGGCGGAACCAATGTCTCCGGCGGCCAGCGCCAGCGTCTGGCCATCGCCCGCACGCTGGTGCAGCGCCCGGAGATCTACCTCTTCGACGACTCGTTCTCGGCCCTGGACTACGCGACGGACGCGGCGTTGCGCGCGGCGCTCGGCCGCGAGACCGAGGAGGCGACCGTGGTGATCGTCGCCCAGCGCGTCTCCACGATCCGCGACGCCGACCGGATCATCGTGCTCGACGAGGGCGAGGTCGTCGGCGAGGGGCGCCATCACGAGCTGATGGCCGGCAATGAGACCTACCGGGAGATCGTGCTCTCCCAGCTGACGGAGGCGGAGGCCGCATGAGCGGGCCCGGAGGACGGATGATGATGGGACCGGCCCAGCGGTCCCTGGACTTCAAGGGATCGGGCAAGCGCCTGCTGGGCCAGCTCGCCCAGGACCGGGCCAAGCTGTGGGGCATGGTCGCCGCGGTCGTCGGCAGCGTCGGCTGCGCGGTGGTCGGCCCGAAGATCCTCGGCGAGGCCACCGACCTGGTGTTCGCGGGGATCGTCGGCCGGCAGCTGCCGGCCGGCATCACCAAGCAGCAGGCGCTGGACGGGATGCGCGCCAAGGGCCAGGGCGGAATGGCGGACATGCTGTCCGGCACCGACTTCACCCCGGGCCAGGGCATCGACTTCGGTGCCGTCGGGGTCGTGGCGATCTGGGCGCTGGTGGTCTTCACCCTGGCCGGTCTGCTGATGCTGGTGGCGACGCGGCTGTCGAACCACGTCATGAACGGCACCGTGTACCGGATGCGCGAGGAGCTCCAGGCGAAGCTGTCGCGGCTGCCGCTGTCGTACTTCGACCGGCAGAAGCGCGGGGAGGTGCTCAGCCGGGCCACGAACGACATCGACAACATCGGGCAGACGCTCCAGCAGACGATGGGGCAGCTGCTGAACTCGCTGCTGACGATCGTCGGCGTGCTCGCGATGATGTTCTGGATCTCGCCGCTGCTGGCGCTGGTCGCGCTGGTGACCGTGCCGGTCTCGATCTTCGTCGCGGCGAAGATCGGCAAGAAGTCGCAGCCGCAGTTCGTGGCGCAGTGGAAGACGACCGGCGCGCTGAACGCCCACATCGAGGAGATGTACTCGGGGCACACGCTGGTGAAGGTCTTCGGTCGGCAGAAGGAGTCCGCGGCGATCTTCGCCGAGCAGAACGAGGCGCTGTACCGGGCCTCGTTCAAGGCGCAGCTGGTCAGCGGTCTGATGCAGCCGGTGATGTTCTTCATATCGAACATCAACTACGTGCTGGTCGCGGTCGTCGGTGGTCTGCGGGTGGCCTCGGGCACCCTGTCGATCGGTGACGTGCAGGCCTTCATCCAGTACTCGCGGCAGTTCTCGATGCCGCTGTCGCAGGTCGCGTCGATGGCGAACCTGGTGCAGTCCGGCGTCGCCTCGGCGGAGCGGGTCTACGAGCTGCTGGACGCCGAGGAGCAGGAGCCGGACGCGGAGGTTCCGGAGCGGCCGGAGGAACTGCGCGGGCAGGTCACCCTCGACAAGGTGGCCTTCCGCTACGAGCCGGACAAACCGCTGATCGAGAACCTGTCGCTGACGGTCGAGCCCGGTCACACGGTCGCGATCGTCGGCCCGACGGGCGCGGGCAAGACCACGCTCGTCAATCTGCTGATGCGGTTCTACGAGGTCACGGGCGGCGAGATCGCCCTGGACGGCGTGGACATCGCGAAGATGACCCGCGAGGAACTGCGCTCCGGGATCGGCATGGTCCTCCAGGACACCTGGCTGTTCGGCGGGACCATCGCGGAGAACATCGCGTACGGCGCCTCCCGAGAGGTCACGCGCGCCGAGATCGAGGAGGCGGCGCGGGCCGCCCACGCCGACCGGTTCATCCGCACCCTGCCGGACGGCTACGACACCGTGCTGGACGACGAGGGCGCGGGCGTCAGCGCGGGCGAGAAGCAGCTGATCACCATCGCCCGGGCGTTCCTGTCGGACCCGGTGATCCTGGTGCTCGACGAGGCGACGAGTTCCGTCGACACCCGTACCGAGGTGCTGATCCAGAAGGCGATGGCCCGGCTCGCGCACGGCCGTACGTCCTTCGTGATCGCGCACCGCCTGTCCACGATCCGCGACGCGGACGTGATCCTGGTGATGGAGAGCGGCTCGATCGTGGAACAGGGCACGCACGAGGAGCTGTTGGCCTCGGGCGGCGCCTACGCACGGCTGTACGCGGCGCAGTTCGCGCAGGCGGTGGCCGAGGTCGACTGACCGCGGTGTCCGTACGGGGTGGGGGCGTCCTTCGGGGCGCCCCCTGCCCGTTTCAGTCCAGGTAGCCGCGGAGCTGGTCGGCGAAGGCGTGGTCGCGCAGCTTGTTGAGGGTCTTGGACTCGATCTGGCGGATCCGTTCGCGGGTCACGCCGAAGATCCGGCCGATCTCCTCCAGGGTGCGCGGGCGGCCGTCGTCGAGCCCGTAGCGGAGCTGGACCACCTTGCGCTCCCGCTCGCCCAGCGTGGAGAGCACCGCTTCGAGGTGCTCGCGCAGCAGGAAGAACGCGGCGGATTCCACGGGCGAGGCGGCGTCGCCGTCCTCGATGAGGTCGCCGAGCGCGACGTCGTCCTCCTCGCCGACCGGCGCGTGCAGGGAGACCGGCTCCTGGGCGAGGCGGAGCACCTCCATGACCCGCTCGGGGGTCAACTCCAGGTGGACGGCGACCTCTTCGGCCGTGGGCTCGTACCCCCGTTCCTGGAGCATGCGCCGCTGCACGCGGATGACGCGGTTGATGAGTTCGACGACGTGGACGGGCACGCGGATGGTCCGGGCCTGGTCGGCGAGGGCCCGGGACATCGCCTGCCGGATCCACCACGTGGCGTAGGTGGAGAACTTGTACCCGCGGGCGTAGTCGAACTTCTCGACGGCCCGGATGAGCCCGAGGTTCCCCTCCTGCACGAGGTCGAGCATGGTGAGCCCGCGGCCCACGTACCGCTTCGCGACGGAGACCACGAGCCTCAGGTTCGACTCGATGAGGCGGCGTTTGGCCATCCGGCCCATGACGACGAGCTTGTCCAGGTCGACGGCGAGCTGGGAGTCGAGGTCGGGGGTGTTGCCGAGCTTCTCCTCCGCGAACAGGCCGGCTTCGACGCGCCGGGCGAGGTCGACCTCCTCGGCCGCGGTGAGGAGCGGGATCCTGCCGATCTCCCGCAGGTACTGGCGGAACAGATCGGCGGAAGGCCCCGATCCGCCTCCACCCTCGGCGTTGGCGCGCCTGCGCTGCTCCGGAACCGGCTGCTCGATGAGCTCCAGCACCTCGGGCCCGGGGTCGACTTCGGCCTCGGCGTCGGCGTCGGTGTCGCGCTCTTCGTCCACGGCTTCGACCTCCGAGGACTCGCTCTCGTTCACGGTCAGGGTCCGGGTCTGCACGGGGGCGACCTCCAGGGCTCCGAGGACGGGGGAACCGCACCTCAGTGTGGGGTACGACACAGCACGGCCACGAGGGGCGTGCGAGCACTTTCTGAGTCCGGCGCGTGACCGATGGTTACCCCCTGGCCGTTGTCCCGATGCGGACCGGACGCATGTCCGAGAAGATCGGCCGCATGTCTTCGTACGAAACCCACGTGACCGTGCACTGTCCGGACCCGGCGGCGCTGGCCCGGCTCGACGCGTGGGCCGGGGCACGGGAGCTGAAGGTCACCCACATCGTCCTGGCCCGGGGCCGGATGGTGTCGCAGCCGATGCTGACCCTGCGGGACCGCACGGGCCACGAGAGCCTGGTGCCGCGGCTGCGGGCGGCCGGCTTCGACCCGGTGCGCGTGAAGGTGGAGACGGTGCCGTGGACCACGGACGTACCGGGCCCGGGCGGCGGCTACTTCGAGCACCACATGAAGCTGCGCCTGCCGGCGGACTTCGACCGGGAGGCCCTGGAAGCCCTGGTGGTCCGGCACGGTGCCCACCTGTCGTGGAACGCCCGCCGCGCCCTGTCCGGGGGCCGCCACGAGCGTTTCGTGACCCAGCGGTGGCGCGGCACGGCGGCGGAGGCGGGGGCGGCCTGCGACGCGCTGGTCGCCGCGCTCGGCTCGGCGGGGTACGAGATCCGTTCGCAGGAGCGGGAGTTCGTGCTGTACGACAGTGACCTGTCGGTGGACGACGGGTGGATCGAGGCAGGGGTGACGGGATGAGCTCGTGGGCGGAATTCGGCATGCGGAGCACGCACCTTCCACGGGAGCCGCTGGACGACGCGACGCGGGAAGCCCGCGACCTGCCGCGGACGCTGCGCCCGGTGGCCGGTGACGACGTGCGCCAGCGGGCGGTCTTCGACCCGTCCCTGCGGCACAACTTCCGGGCCTACCGGGCCGGTGACCCGGTCTTCGACGATCCGGAGCGGACGGCCGCCTGGGCGCGGGCCCGGCGGGCGGCGATGGACGCCGTCCTGCTGGCGGTCTCGCGGGGCGAGTGGGTGGACTCCCTCGTGCTGCGCGGCAGCGTGCTGCTGGCGGAGCGGTTCGGGGAGGCGGCCAGGGAGCCGGGCGACCTGGACTTCGTCGTGATCCCGCGGACGCAGGCCATGGACGACGGCCGGACCGTGCGGATGCTGGAGGGCATCGCGGCGGCGGCCGACGGTCTGGCCGGGATCAAGGCCTCGGGCGCCGTGTCCGAGGAGATCTGGACGTACGACCGGGTGCCGGGGCTGCGCATGGTCCTGCCGTGGTCCGTACCGGGCCTGCCGGCCGGGCAGGTGCAGATGGACTTCGTCTTCAACGAGAAGCTGGCGTCGCCGCCGGAACCGGTCGAACTCTCCTGCGGGGCCACGGTCCTGGCGGCGACCCCCGCCCTGTCCCTGGCCTGGAAGGTGCTGTGGCTCATCAGTGACCGGCACCCCCAGGGCAAGGACCTGTACGACGCGGTGCTGCTGGCGGAGCACTGCCACCTGCCGAACGCGCTCCTCCAAGAGGTGTTCAGGGACGCCGGGGAATGGCCGCACCCGAACGCCGAGGTCGGGCCGGAGCACATCGCCCACCTGATCCCGGACGGCTATGTCGGGGCCGAGTGGGAGCACTTCGAGGCCGAGTACCCCCACTTGGCCGGTCCCGGCGAGGAGGCGTTCGTCGGCCGCCTGGTCGAGGCCCTGCGCCCGACGTTCACGACCGCCGGGCAATAGGGTCCGGGCAGCCGGGGCACGGGTGGCCCCTACGCCGGCTCGACGCGGACCGCGCAGACCTTGAACTCCGGCATCCGGGAGGTGGGGTCCAGCGCCGGGTTGGTGAGGGTGTTGACGCGGCCCTCGCCCGGCCAGTGGAACGGCATGAAGACCGTGTCCGCGCGGATGGCGTCGGTGATCCTGGCCGGGGCCACCGCCCGGCCGCGGCGGGAGGTGACCGCCAGCGGGGCGCCCTCGACGGCGCCGATGCGGGCGGCGAGGCGCGGGTGCAGTTCCACGAACGGGCCGGGGGCGGCCGCGTTGAGCTCGTCGACGCGGCGGGTCTGGGCGCCCGACTGGTACTGGGCGACGACCCGGCCGGTGGTCAGCAGGAGGGGGTAGTCGGCGTCGGGGACCTCGGCCGCCTCACGGTGGGAGACGGGGGTGAAGCGGGCCCGGCCGTCCTCGGTGGCGAAGCGGTCCAGGAAGAGCCGGGGCGTGCCCGAAGAGCCGTCCGGGCAGGGCCAGAAGACGCCCTGTTCGGCCTCGATGCGGGCGTAGTCGATGCCCGAGTAGTCCGCCGGTCCGCCCGCCGAGGCGCGGCGCAGTTCGTCGAAGACCTCCTCGGGGTCGGTCGGGAACCCCTTCTCCACGCCGAGGCGGGCGGCGAGTTCGTGCAGGACGTACAGGTCGGTGCGGACCCCCGGCGGCGGCGTGAGGGCGCGGCGCCGGAGCAGGACGCGGCCCTCCAGGTTGGTGGTGGTGCCCGTCTCCTCCGCCCACTGGGTGACGGGGAGGACCACGTCCGCGAGGGCGGCCGTCTCGGAGAGCACCACGTCGGCGACGGCGAGGAAGTCGAGGGAGCGGATGCGGTCCTCGACGTGGGCGGCGCGGGGGGCGGAGACCACCGGGTTGGAGCCCATGAGGAGGAGGGCCTTCACGTCCGTGCCGAGGGCGTCGAGGAGTTCGTACGCGCTGCGCCCCGGGCCGGGGAGTTCGGCGGGGTCGATGCCCCAGACCCCGGCGACGTGCTCGCGGGCCGCCGGGTCGGTCAGCTTGCGGTAGCCGGGGAGCTGGTCGGCCTTCTGGCCGTGCTCGCGGCCGCCCTGGCCGTTGCCCTGGCCGGTGAGGCAGCCGTAGCCGGACAGTGGGCGGCCGGCCCGGCCGGTGGCCAGGCACAGGTTGATCCAGGCGCCGACGGTGTCGGTGCCCTTGGACTGCTGTTCCGGGCCGCGGGCGGTGAGGACCATGGCGGATTCGGGGGCGCAGAAGAGCTCCACCGCCTGCCGGAGCCTGGGGACCGGCACGCCCGTGATGCGTTCGACGAGTTCGGGCCAGTGCGCCATCGCGGCGGCCCGGGCCTCCTCCCAGCCGGTGGTGCGGGCGGCGATGAACTCCTCGTCGGTGCGGCCCTCGGCGACGATCAGGTGCAGCAGGCCCAGGGCGAGCGCGAGGTCGGTGCCGGGTCGGGGCGCCAGGTGCAGGTCCGCCTGCTCGGCGGTGCGCGTGCGCCGCGGGTCGATGACGATCAGGGTGCCGCCGCCCGCCCTGAGCTCGGTGAGGTAGCGCAGGGCGGGCGGCATGGTCTCGGCCAGGTTGGAGCCGACGAGGATCACGCAGCCGGTGCGGGGGACGTCCTCCAGCGGGAAGGGCAGCCCGCGGTCGAGCCCGAAGGCCCGCTGGTGCGCGGCGGCGGCCGAGGACATGCAGAAGCGGCCGTTGTAGTCGATCTGCGAGGTGCGCAGGGCGACGCGGGCGAACTTGCCGAGCGCGTACGCCTTCTCGTTGGTGAGCCCGCCGCCGCCGAAGACCCCGACGGCGTCGGGCCCGTGCGCGCGGCCCGTGCGGGCGAGGCCGTCGGCGACGGCGGCGAGGGCCTCCTCCCAGGTGGCCGGTTCGAGCCGTCCGGCGTGGGTGCGGACGAGCGGCTCGGTCAGGCGCACCCGGGAGGAGAGCACGGCGGGGGCGGTGCGGCCCTTGCCGCAGAGCGCGCCCCGGTTGACGGGGAACTCCGCCCGTTCCTCCACCGTCACGCCCGCGGCCCCGTCCGGGTCCGGGCGGAGGTTCATGCCGCACTGCAGGGCGCAGTACGGGCAGTGCGTGGCGGTGACTGCGGGGGCGGCGTCCGGCGTGTGCATGCGTCCCAGCGTGCTTCGGCGGTGTTACACCGGCGGCCGTCCCGCGTTACGAGTACGGATGCTCGGCCTCAGCGGCGGCCGGGGGCGACGGTGAGGCCGGGGTGGCGGTGAGGCCGGGGGCGACGGTGAGGCCGGGGGTGGCCCGCCGCCGGTCCTTCACTGGCCGGTCAGGTACTTCACCGTCAGGCCGGCCGTCCAGCCGCCGTCGACCGCGAGCTCGGCGCCGGTCATGTACCCGGCGGCGTCCGAGAGCAGGAAGGCGACCGCGGCCGCGATCTCCTCGGGGGCGCCGACGCGACCCAGCGGGGCGCCGGGGTAGTTGCCGTCGCCGGCCTGGATGCCGATCGGCGCGGTCATCGGGGTCAACGTCATGCCGGGGTGCACGGAGTTGACGCGGATCTTCGCCTCGGCGAGCTCGACGGCGCCGATCTTCGACAGGCCGCGCACGCCCCACTTGGAGGCGCCGTAGCCGGCGGTCAGCGCGAGTCCGGTCAGGCCGGCCGCGGAGGAGATGTTGACGATGGAGCCGCCGCCGGCGGCGCGCAGCAGCGGGACCGCGGTCTTGATGCCGATGAACACGCCGACCAGGTTGATCTCGATCACCCGGCGGAAGTGCTCGACGCTCTCGTGCTCCAGGAACTGGCCGGTGGAGATGCCCGCGTTGTTGACCAGTCCGTCGATCCGGCCGAACTCGGCGACCGCGTACTCCAGCGCCGCCGCCCAGTCGGCCTCGCTCGTCACGTCGTGCCGCACGAAGCGGGCCGCGTCACCGAGCTTGGCGGCCGTCTCGGCACCCTCCGCCTCCAGCACGTCGGTGATCAGCACCTTGCCGCCGCCGTCCACGACGGCCTGCGCCGCCGCGGCGCCCAGGCCGCGGGCTCCACCGGTGACGACGACGACCTTGCCGCTCAGATCCACAACAGCCACGGTTCCACCTCTGATCACATCAGACTGATCGGTATATGACTAATCGGAATAACCGATGTCTTCGTCAGTGTGCCAGAGCGGCCAGGGCCCGCGACACCCCCTGCTCCTTCGGCCCCAGGAACTTCGGCTCCGGCTCGAAAATTGCGTCGAGCACCGCCTTGCCCGCCGCGAAGACCTCGCGGGTGCCGCCGTAGTACCAGGTCGAGTCGTGCTCGTCGTCGACCCCGATCCCGTACGAGTCCACGCCCGCGGTCTCGCACAGGGCCACGGCCCTGCGGATGTGGAAGCCCTGGCTGATCAGCACCGCCCGGTCGACCCCGAAGATCTTCTTGGCCCGTACGCACGAGTCCCAGGTGTCGAAGCCCGCGAAGTCGTCCACGATCCGGTCGGCCGGCACCCCGTGCCCGGTGAGGTAGGTGCGCATCGCGCTCGGCTCGTCGTACTCGGTGCGGCTGTTGTCCCCCGTGACCAGGACCACCCTGACCTTGCCTGCCCGGTACAACTCGGCCGCCGCGTCGAGCCGCCGGGCCAGGTAGGGCGTCGGCCTGCCGTTCCACAGCCCCGCCCCGAACACCACCGCCACCTCGCCGGCCGGAGCCTGCGCCGTGGTCCCCAGCCGGCCGGCGGCCGCCGCGTGCGTCCAGGCCGACGGCAGCAGTGCCAGCACGCAGCCCGCCATCACCGCCTGCACGGTCAGCCGCCGCGCCCGTACGGTACGCGGCCGCGCGGCCGCCCGGCTCCACTCGACCTTCGGCAGGCGCGGTACGCGCATCGTCCATCCCCCGGTTCCTCGGCTGTCGTTCCGCTGGTCAGGACGCCGCCGGGGACCGCGCGGTTTCCCGGAACGCCCCCGCGAAGGCCCGCCGACAGGCCGGACGAACGCCCTGTGAGCACCCGGAAAACACCCGTCACCCCCGCGCAACGCATCGGCAACCTCCGGCGCGCAGGATCGATCCATGACGGAGCCGGTGCACCCTCCCGCCATCCCGCCCCTCCCCTTCGGCAGCACGGCCGAGCTGCTGACCCGGATCACCGCGCAGCTCGGCACGCAGCTCAGCGGGCTGCGGCCGCCCCGCGCCCGTCCCCACGGAGACCGCCCATGCAGCAGCCCACCCTCGTCGCCGTGGCCCACGGCAGCCGTGACCCGCGTGCCCTGCACACCGCCCTCGCCCTCCTCGACCGGGTCCGCGAGCTCCGGCCCCGCCTCGACGTCCGGCTCGGCCATGTCGAGCTGAACCGGCCGCTGCTCGACGACACCCTCCGCGAGACCTCCGGGGCGGCGGTCCTCGTGCCGCTGCTGCTCGGCCGCGGCCACCACGTCAAACGCGACCTGCCCGCGGCCGCCGCCCGGGCCGCACACCTGCGCACCCGCGTCGCCGCCCCGCTCGGCCCGCACCCGCTGCTGGTCGAGGCCCTGTACGAGCGCCTCACGGAGACCGGCTGGACCCCGCACCCGGCGGCCGCCGTGGTGCTCGCCGCGGCCGGGTCCCGCGATCCGGACTCCGCCGCCGACACCCGGCGCACCGCCACCCTGCTGTCCGAACGGCTCGGCGGCGTCCCGGTGGTGCCCGCCTACGCCTCGGCCGCCGCACCGACCGTGCCCGACGCGGTCCGGGCCCTGGCCGCCCGCGGCCGTCACCGCATCGCCGTGGCCTCGTACTTCACCGCTCCCGGCCGGTTCGCCACCCAGTGCGCGGTGGCCGCGCCGGGCCCGGCGTCCGCACCGCTGGGCGACCACCCTGCCCTCGCGCGACTGCTGCTGCACCGCTACGACGAGGCGGCCGCCCTGCCCGTCACCCCGCTCCGGCCGGAACTCGTCTCCGCCTGATCCCGGTTTGTCGGACGTTCCGGTTACCGTCGATCCATGGAAGGCACCGCGCACGCCCCCGCAGACGACCCGACCGACCTCTACGACGCCTCCGCCACCGAACGCTGGGCCGCCGAGCCCGACAAGCGGCCCGGGCGGACCGCCTTCCAGCGCGACCGGGCGCGGGTCCTGCACTCCGCCGCGCTGCGCCGGCTCGCCGGGAAGACCCAGGTGGTCACGCCGGGCACCCGTTCGTACGACTGGGACGCGAGCCCCCGGACCCGGCTGACGCACTCCTTGGAGTGCGCCCAGGTCGGTCGGGAGCTGGGGGCCGCGCTCGGCTGCGATCCCGATCTGGTCGAGGCGGCCTGCCTCTCCCACGACATGGGGCACCCGCCCTTCGGCCACAACGGCGAGGAGGCGCTGAACGAATTCGCCAAGGACTGCGGCGGTTTCGAGGGCAACGCGCAGTCGCTGCGGCTGCTGACCCGCCTGGAGCCCAAGCGGTTCGCGCCCGATCCGCGGACCGGCGCACCCGTCAGCGTCGGCCTCAACCTCACCCGCGCCTGCCTGGACGCCGCCACCAAGTACCCCTGGGCGCGCGGCGGCCACCCCACTGACCCCGACTCGGTGAAGTTCGGCGCGTACGAGGACGACCTGCCGGTCTTCGAGTGGCTGCGCCGCGGCGCGCCCGCGGACCGCAAGTGCTTCGAGGCCCAGGTGATGGACTGGTCCGACGACGTCGCGTACTCCGTCCACGACTTCGAGGACGGACTGCACGCCGGCCACCTCGACCCCAACCTGCTCTTCGCCGACCCGGAGCGCGCCGCGATCTGGCAGGTGGCCATCGGCCGCTACGTCCCCGCGGACACCGAGCCGGAGGAGCTGCGCGAGGCCCTCGACCGGCTGATGGAGCAGGAGTGGTGGCCGCACGGCTACGACGGCTCGGCCGTGGCCCAGGCCCGGCTGAAGGACGCCACGAGCCAGCTCATCGGCCGCTTCTGCCTGGCCGCCGAGGGTGCGACGCGGGAGGCGTACGGCAGCGGGAGGCTGACCCGGTACGGCGCGGAGCTGGTGGTGCCCCGGGCCGCGCGCAACGAGTGCGCCGTGCTGAAGGCGGTCGCGGACCTGTACGTCATGCAGCGCGACGAGCAGGAACGGATCCGCGCCGACCAGCGCATCGTCCTGGCCGAACTCGCGGAGGCCCTCCAGGCCCGCGCGCCCGAGGGGCTGGACCCGCAGTTCCGGGCGATCTTCGACGCGGCGCCGGACGAGAAGGCCAGGAAGCGGGCGGTCATCGACCAGATCGCGTGCCTCACCGACGCGTCCGCCCGCTCGCTGCACGCCCGCCTCACCCGGCGCACGCGACGCGCCGAAGGGTGAGTTGATCGGGCCACTCCCCCTTCACGCGGCAGGCTCGGTGCGGGACGCTCGCATGTGGTCGCATGTGGCGGAGAGGTTATGAGGAGGCATCAGGTGGTCGACGCACACCAGACGTTCATCATCGTCGGCGCGGGGCTGGCCGGGGCTAAGGCCGCCGAAACGCTGAGGTCGGAGGGGTTCACCGGCCGGGTGATCCTGATCGGCGACGAGCGCGACCGCCCCTACGAGCGGCCCCCGCTGTCCAAGGGCTACCTGCTCGGCAAGGAGGAACGCGACAGCGTCTTCGTCCACGAGCAGTCCTGGTACGCGAGCGCCGACGTCGAGCTGCACCTGGGCCAGCCCGCGGTGCACCTGGACCGCGATGCGAAGACCGTGCGTCTGGGCGACGGCACCCTGCTGCACTACGACAAGCTGCTGCTGGCCACCGGCTCCGAGCCCCGCCGCCTGGACATCCCGGGCACCGGACTGGCCGGGGTCCACCACCTGCGCCGGCTTACCCACGCCGACCTGCTGCGCAAGGCGCTCACCTCGCTCGGCCGGGACAACGGCCACCTGCTGATCGCGGGCGCCGGCTGGATCGGCCTGGAGGTGGCCGCCGCGGCCCGCTCCTACGGCGCCGAGGTCACCGTGGTCGAGCCGCTGGCCACCCCGCTGCACGCGGTCCTCGGCCCGGAGATCGGCCGGTTCTTCGAGGACCTGCACGCCGAGCACGGGGTGCGCTTCCACTTCGGGGCCAAGCTGACGGAGATCGTCGGCCAGGACGGCATGGTGCTGGCGGCCCGTACGGACGACGGGGAGGAGCACCCGGCGCACGCGGTCCTCGCCGCGATCGGGGCGGCGCCGCGCACCGCGCTCGCCGAGACCTCCGGGCTGGCCCTGGTCGACCGGGAGCACGGCGGCGGCATCGCCGTGGACGCCTCGCTGCGCACCTCGGACCCGGACGTGTTCGCGGTCGGCGACGTGGCGGCCGCCCACCACCCGGTGCTCGGGACCCGGCTGCGGGTGGAGCACTGGGCCAACGCCCTCAACGGCGGCCCGGCGGCCGCACGGGCGATGCTGGGCCAGGAGGTCGCGTACGACCGCGTGCCGTACTTCTTCTCCGACCAGTACGACGTGGGCCTGGAGTACTCGGGACACGCCCCGGCCGGCAGCTACGACCAGGTGCTGGTGCGCGGGGACGCGGGCAAGCGGGAGTTCATCGCGTTCTGGCTCTCCGAGGGCCGGGTGCTGGCCGGGATGAACGTGAACGTGTGGGACGTCACGGAGCACATCCAGGCCCTGATCAGGGCAAAGGCCCCGGTGGACCGCGAGGCGCTGGCGGACCCGTCCGTTCCGCTGGAGTCGCTGGTCCCGGCCGAGGGGGCCTGACGGGTTTGCCGGCGCCCGGCCGTAGACTTCACGGGTGGCAGGACGGATCAATGACGACGACGTGAAGGCGGTACGGGACGCGGTCCCGATCGACGCCGTGGTCTCCGACTACCTGCAGCTGCGCAACGCGGGCGGCGGCAACCTCAAGGGCCTGTGCCCCTTCCACGACGAGAAGTCCCCGTCCTTCCAGGTCAGCCCCAGCAAGGGCCTCTACCACTGCTTCGGCTGCCAGGCCGGCGGGGACACCCTCGACTTCGTCATGAAGATCGACCACCTCTCCTTCTCGGAGGCGGTCGAGCGGCTCGCCGGCCAGGCGGGCATCACCCTGCGGTACGAGGAGGGCGGCTACACCGCCGGCACCAGTGGCCGCGGCGAGCGCATCCGGCTCGTCGAGGCCCACAAGGCCGCCGCGCAGTTCTACGTGGACCAGCTGGGCGGTCCCGAGGCGGAGATCGGCCGCAAGTTCCTGGCGGAGCGCGGCTTCGACCAGGCCGCGGCCGCGCACTTCAGCGTGGGCTACAGCCCGGCCGGCTGGGACCACCTGACCCGCTTCCTGCGCGGCAAGGGCTTCACCGACAAGGAACTGATCACGTCCGGGCTCGCCCAGGACAGCCGCAGCGGCAAGCCGATCGACCGCTTCCGCGGCCGGCTGATGTGGCCGATCCGGGACATCAGCGGCGAGGTGGTCGGCTTCGGCGCGCGCAAGCTGCGCGAGGACGACAACGGCCCGAAGTACCTGAACACCCCCGAGACCTCGATCTACAAGAAGTCGCAGGTCCTCTACGGCATCGACCTCGCCAAGAAGGAGATCGCGAAGACCTCGCGGGCGGTGGTCGTCGAGGGCTACACGGACGTGATGGCCTGCCACCTGGCCGGGGTCACCACCGCGATCGCCACCTGTGGCACCGCCTTCGGCGGGGACCACATCAAGATCCTGCGTCGACTCCTGATGGACAACGCCACCGCCGAGGTGATCTTCACCTTCGACGGCGACGCGGCGGGCCAGAAGGCCGCCCTGCGGGCCTTCGAGGACGACCAGAAGTTCGCCGCCGAGACCTCGATCACCATCGCCCCCGGCGGCATGGACCCCTGCGACCTGCGCCTCGCCCAGGGCGACGCGGCCGTGGCGGGCCTGGTGGAGGCCCGCACGCCGCTGTTCGAGTTCGCGCTGCGGCACATCGTCTCCCGGCACAACCTGGAGAACCCGGCCGGGCGGGCGGCGGCACTGGACGAGGCCGCCCCGGTCGTCGCCAACATCAAGAACATCGCCATCCAGCACGAATCGGCGGTCCAGCTCGCGGGCATGCTGGGCATCCGCGACGAGCAGTTCGTGGTCAAGCGGGTGGCGCAGCTGGCGCGGTGGGCGCGGGAGCGCGGGAACCAGCCGCAGCAGGGCCGCGGCGGCCGCCGCTCGTTCGACCCCGCCCCCGAGCCCGCGGCCGCGTCGCCCTCCGGCCCGGCGCTCAACCTGCGCAGCCCGGCCCACCGCACCGAGCGCGAGCTGCTGAAGCTGGCCCTGCAGCGCCCGGCCCTGGTCTCGCCGGCCTTCGACGCCTACGGGATCGACGAGTTCACCGCGCCGCCGTACGCGTCGGTGCGCCAGGCCATCCAGGACGCGGGCGGCGCCTCGCTCGGCGCCGACGACTACCTGGCCCGGGTCCGCGAGGCCGCACCGAACGACACCGTGCGGGCGCTGGTCACCGAGCTGGCGGTGGAGGCGATCCACGCGAAGACGGTGGACGAGATGTACGCGGGCGTCCAGCTGGTCCAGGTACGACTGCGCGCGGTGGACCGGCGGGTGCACGAGATCCAGGGCACCCTGTCCCGCCTGGGCCCGCAGGCGCCGCCGGAGCAACTGGCGGCGGTCCAGGAGGAACTGTGGATCCTCCAGCAATACGGCCAACGCCTCCGCAACCGCGGAGCGGAAGGGCTGTAACAGCCCGCACCACCACACCGGCCCGCCCGGCCACTGAGCCTCGCCGGCGTTTCGGGCATCTCAGCCCCGCCGGCGTTGGGGCATTTCAGCCTCGCCGGCGTTTGAGGCGCGGGTCCGGGCAGAGCCCGGGGAACGGTGGAAGGGCGGGTAGGGGACCAGCCCCGCGCAGCGGCACACCCCGGGGCGGCCCGCACGCGAAGGGCCGTCGGGGCCGGGCGCGCGCCGGGGCACCTCCTCGGGCGTCGAACCCAATGCCGCACCGGCAACACGAGCGGGTTTCGTTCGACGCCCTGCGGGGGCGCCCCACCGCACACCCGACCCCGACGGCGCGGAGGTGTCAGGGGCGGTCCTCCGCGCACCCGTGTACACCCCGCCGGAGGCTACCGACGGTGGAGCCAGTCCCCGCCCCGTATCTCCCTGCCCGACTCCGCCAGCCGGCAGGCCACCGGCGGGGCCGCCACGTAGACCCAGGCCCGGACCGCGGAGCCATCGGCCCGCACGACCTCGCAGGCGATGCGGTCGTACACGTTCCCCGGGAGCCCCGGGCCCCGGTACTCCTCCAGGTGGTCCAGCGCGGCCAGAAGTTCCCCATAGGCCTCCGGCGCCGCGGTGATCAGCTCCCCGACGACGGCCGAGCCGCGCCGCCGGACCGCGTACGGATACCCGGGGCCGTCGTAGAGCGCCGTGTCCGGGAGGCTCGCCGGTTCCTCCGAGGCGGTGCGTCCGCGGAGGAACAGGTCGTGGTTGACCTGCCCCGGCCGCAGGGTCCCGTAGACGAAGAACGGGAGCGATGTCACGGGGTCTCCTCCGGGTGCGGCGGTGCCTTCGGGCCGGGCCGAAAGTCCCGACTTTTCCGCGTCACTCCACCGTACGCAGCGCTGTTACACAACCTCCCGGTGCCCGTGACCCCGGCCGTCTAGCGTCGGCCCGCCATGACACCTTCCTCCCGCCGTCTCTCCGCCGCCCTGCTGGGCCTCTGCGCGGCCGTCGCCACCGGCTGCGCGGCCCCCGGAGGCCTCGGCTCGGCATCGCCCGCGCCACCCGTTTCCATGCAGCCGCGCCCCGAGCCGCTCTGGCCGGCCTGGACCGAGGCACCCGGCGCCACCGTGGGCCGGCGGGAGCCCGCGCCGGTGCCGCTCAAGAGCGCTCCGGCGCCGGGGGCGCGCGGACTCCTCGGGGTGGACCCGAAGCAGGTCGCCGCGGCGGATCCCCGGATGCGCCCGTACCTCGGCACGGCGGAGGAGCTCCGCGGGCCCGGCCGGGCCGGTGTCCGGCCGCCCGTGTACACGGACCTGACGGGCGACGGGCAGCCGAATCTGGTCGTCGCCGCCGACATGCCGACGGGCCGCTCGGCGCTGAGCGTGTACGCGATCTCCGACGGGAAGATCGTCTCGACCCTGTTCACGATCGGCCGGCAGCTGACGGCCGAGTCGATCGGCTCCGACCTGCTCGTCCGCACCGCCGCCGACGACGGCTCGGAGCAGGCCGTCCGGTACCACTGGGACGGCGACCGGATGACGGTGGTCAACGACGAACGGACCTTCCGCAAGCCCGACTCCGGCTGTTCCCCCTCCCCCGGCCGCTCCGCGCAGGACGCCCGGTGAGGGCCGTCCTGATCCGCGGCCGGCGGCTGGTGCGGGCGCTCGGCCTGCGCTGGAAGATCTCCGTGCTGCTGGCCGTCGGCTGCTCGCTCGTCGCGGTCGGCATCGGGCTGCTCATCCACGAGGCGCGCACCCGTCAGATCGGCGAGGCCGCGCGCGCGAGCGCCACCGCCCAGCTGATCAGCGTACGGAAGCTGTACGAGCTCACCGGGCGGCTCGATTTCGACAAGGGCGGCGACAGCGACGGCCGGATCGATTCCCCGGACCTCCCGCGTCCGCTGCGGACCGCGGCGCTCGACGGGCAGCGCAGCACCTACCTCGACCTGTCCGGAGCGGACCCCGCGGTGTGGGCGGCGCGGCCGGTCGGCGGGGACCACGTGCTCTCCGTACGGCTGTCGCTGGCGGAGGACCGGGCCGAGCTCGCCGACCTGGACCGGCAGCTGGTGGCGTACGGGGTGCTGGTCGTGGCGCTCGCGGCGACCGGTGGGGCGCTGCTCGCCAGCCGGTTGAGCCGGGAGCTGCGCACGGCGGCGGAGACGGCCCGGCGGATCAGCGAGGGCGAACTGGACGCGCGGATCGGGCCCAAGGGGCTTCCGGGCAGCCGCGACGAGGTCGCCGAACTGTCCTCGGCGGTCGACACGATGGCGGCCAGTCTCCAGCAGCGGCTGGAGGCCGAGCAGCGGTTCACCGCGGACGTGGCGCACGAGCTGCGGACCCCGCTGACGGGCCTGCACACGGCGGCCGAGCTGCTGCCGCAGGGGCGGCCGACGGAGCTGGTCCGGGACCGGGTCGCGGCGCTCAGGAGCCTGACGGAGGACCTGCTGGAGGTGGCCCGGCTCGACGCGAAACGGGAGGAGGCGCAGTTGGAGGCGCACCGGCTGGGTCCGCTGGTGGAGTCGGTGACGCGGCGCTCGGGAGTGCCCGCGCGGGTCGTGGGCGCGCAGGAGGAGGTGTACGTGCGCACCGACGTGCGGCGCCTGGAGCGGATCCTGACGAACCTGCTGGCCAATGCCAGGCGGCACGGCGGGGGCCCGGTCACGGTGACGGTGTCGGGGACCACGGTGACGGTCCGGGACCGAGGGCCAGGTTTCCCGGAGCGGGTGCTGCGCGAGGGCCCGCAGCGGTTCCTGACGGGCACGACCGAGCGGGGCCAGGGCACGGGGTTGGGACTGACCATCGCGCTCGGGCAGGCGCAGGTGATCGGCGCCCGGGTGATCCTGTCGAACGCGCAGCCTTCGGGGGCCCGGGCGGCGGTGGTGCTGCCACCGGCCTGACCCGCTCGTGGGGCGGCCGATCACCCGGACGGGGTGGGGTGGCACGAATGGCCTCACTGCCCTGCTGACGTGCGCAAACGTGGGGCGGTGGGGCGCGCCGGGCACTATCTGACGAGACATCAGCAGGCGCCCGTCGGGAGGGCGGGGTTACCTCTGGAGACACGACCCCGTGTCTCCAGGAGAGCCTCATGCGCCGACGTACCGCACACGCGCTGACCGCGACCGCGCTGACCGCCGCCGCGTTCACCGTCCCGGTGGCGGGTGCGTTCGCGGCCGCGGACATCGGCATGGTGGCCTTCGCGCCCGGGGACTTCGCGCCGCTGGAGGTGTGGCCCAAGTCGGCCGCCCCCGGGGCCACCGTCACGGTGAACACCACCGCGTGCGGCCCCGGCAGCCACGCCGAGGGGGATGCGACCACGGTGGGCGGCGGCCGGTTCAAGTTGGTCCCCACCACCCACAAGGAGGTGGTCGTGGGGCAGTTCCAGGTCGCCCGCGGCATCCGGCCCGGCAGCTACGGCATCGGCGTGACCTGCGCGGACGGCAAGTTCGCGACCGGCGACCTGGCCGTCACGGAACGCGGCCCCCAGGGCCACGTCCACACCGGGGTGGGCGGTGGCACGACCACCACCACCGACCCCGCCAAGATCGCGGCGGGAGCGGCCGTGCTGGCCGCGACCGCCGTCGGCGGTACCTGGCTCCTGCGTCGCCGGGCGAGCGGCACGCGGAGCTGACGGACGCCCACCGCGGCTCCGGCCGCGGTCCGACCGGTACCGTCCCCCGTCGCCCGCTCCGCGAGGTCCCCCCGTTCGCGGGCGGGCGACGGCCATTGACCCCGCCACGGACGCCGAGGGGGTTCTCATGGGTGGCGATTTCGGTGGCGGTTCCGGTGGCGGCCGGGCCCGCCACCGGCAGCCCCGCCCCGCCGCCGGCAGCCGCCACGGATCGGGTGCGCGCCCGCCGAAGCGGGCCCTCCCCTCCCCCGCCCCGCGTCACGGGGGAATCGTCGCGCTCGCCGCCTGCATCGGGATCTGGCTCGTCTCCAGCGGTTCCCGCGAGCCGATCGGGCCGCCGCTGCCCTCTCCCGCCGACGCCCTGAGCTCGGCCGGAACCACCGGGCCCGGCATCGCCCCGCTCCCCGGCTCCCCGCCCACCCGGATCCGGATCCCCTCGATCCGGGTCGACGCGCCGCTGACCGGGCTCGGCCTGGAGCCGGGCGGCAGCCTGGAGGTGCCGCCACCGGCCCGGCGCGACCTGGCCGGCTGGTACCGCGACGGCACCACTCCAGGCGCGACGGGCACCGCCGTCATCGCCGGTCACGTGGACAACGCGGTCGGACCGGCCGTCTTCTACGACCTCGGCGCGCTGCACCGGGGGGCTTCGATCGAGGTCCGGCGCGCGGACGGTCGTACCGCCGTGTTCACGGTCCACGCGGTCGAGGTCTACGACGCCGGCGCCTTCCCCGACCAACGCGTGTACGGGGCTTCGCGGCGCGCCGAGCTCCGGGTGATCACCTGCGGGGGCGGCTTCTCCCCGCGCACCGGCTACCGCGGCAACGTGGTCGTCTTCGCCCACCTCACCGGGACGTACTGACCGGGGGTCGACTCCCTAGGGCCTGTCGTCAAACTCCTGTCGTCGCCCGGAGGGCAGACGGGAGTTTGACGACAGGCCCTAGCCCCACTGCTCAAGGCCGAGCTTCACCACGAGCGCGCTGACCACGGTCAGCAGTACCGCGCGGACGAAGCCGCTGCCCTTCTTGAGCGCCATGCGCGCGCCGATCATGCCTCCGGCCAGGTTGAACACGGCCATCAGCGCGGCGAGCTGCCAGAGCACCATCCCCTGGTAGGCGAACATCGCGAGCGCCCCCGCGTTGGTGCAGCAGTTGACGATCTTGGCGGTCGCGGAGGCGGTGACCAGGTCGAGATGGAGCAGCGCGGTCAGCGCGAGCACCAGGAAGGTGCCCGTGCCCGGGCCGATGAGGCCGTCGTAGAAACCGATGCCCAGGCCGGCCAGGCCGATGGCCAGCAGGACCCGCCGGCGGCTGACGGGCGAGGTGGACGGGGCGGCGCCGAAGCCGGGCCGGAAGATCACGAAGCCGGCGACGACCACCAGCACCACCATGATCAGCGGCCGGAGCGCGTCCTTGCTGATCCCGCCGGCGAGCGCGGCGCCGCCCATGGAACCGGCGAGCGCGGCCAGGCCGATCCGGACGGCGAGCTTCACGTTCACCGGGGCCTTGCGCGCATAGGTGATCGCGGCGCCCGCGGTGCCGACGATGGCCACCGCCTTGTTGGTGCCGAGGACGGTGGCGGGGTGGGCGTTCGGCAGGCCGAGGAGGAGGGCGGGCAGGAGCAGCAGGCCGCCGCCGCCCACCACCGCGTCGATCCAGCCGGCCGCCGCGGCGGCCACGCACAGCACGATGATCATGGTCGTTGATATGTCAGGCACGACCCGACCCTATGGACCTGTCGGGTGCAGTGACCATCAATCTCCGGAAAGTTGCGCAAAGGTTGAGCTTCGCCGGTCCGTGGCCCGGTCCGGGGCCACCGGCGCCGCCGGGTCGAGCACGGCCGTCAGCACGGTCGCGGCCAGTACGCCGGCCAACCCCAACCCGACCGCCAGGCACTGCCCGGGCCCCGCGGAAACCGGTACGACCGACCGCCGCGGCTTGCGGTGCCGGGCACCCGGCGCCGCCTCGACGGACACGGAAACGGCCACGGGCGCGGCCACCGGCACGGGCACGGCGACGTGGAGCGGATGGCGCATGGAACGGCACACCTCTCGGATCGGAAGGGGCTCAGAAGCTGAAGCACTCGGAATGGACGCGTCCGGCCGGCACCCCGGCCCGCAGCAGCGCGCCCCGGGTCGCCTCGGCCATCCCCGGCGGCCCGCACAGGTACACGTCGTGCTCGGTCAGGTCCGGCACGAGCTCGGTCAGCGCCTGCGGGGCCAGCGGATCGTAGGCCGCGCCCGACGGCCCGAGCAGGTAGTGCAGGCCCGCCTGCCGCTCGGCCGCGATGGCCTCCAGTTCGCCGCGCAGTACGAGGTGTTCCTCGGCCCCGGCCCGGTAGAGCAGGGTGATGTCCCCGGGCCCGCCGGGCAGGGTCTCGAACAGCGCCCGCATCGGGGTGATGCCGACCCCGCCCGCGATGAGCAGCACCTTGGGCCTGGTCCGCCGGGCCGCGGTGAGCGCGCCGAACGGACCGGTCGCCAGGACCCGCGTGCCCGGGCGCAGCCGGCGGATCCGCCGGGAGTGCCCGCCGAGCCCCTTGACGGTGATCCGCAGCGCGTCCCCGTACACCGGCGCGGACAGCGAGAACGGCAGGGCCGTGTGCCACAGCCGCCGCTCCAGGAACCGCCAGCGCAGGAACTGCCCCGGCTCCGCGCGCAGTTCGGCCAGGTGCTCCCCGCGGATCACGACGGAGACCACCCCGGGGCCCTCCGCCCGTACCTCGGCGACCCGCAGCCCGTGCCGCAGGGCCTGCCGTACGGGGACCACCGCGCGGTACCAGACCAGCAGCACCGCGACCGTGGTGTGGGCGAGCGCCCAGAACCAGGCGACCGGGGCGAGGTCGGGCCCGGCGAGCTGGTGCACGAAGGCGAGCGCGGCGGCGAGGTACACGAACAGGTGGACCCCGCGCCAGGTTTCGTGCGAGACCCGGCGGCGTACCGCCCTGGCGGAGGTCACGCCGACCGCGGCCAGGAGGACGGTCCCGGCCGCGGCGGCGGCGAGCGCGCGGTAGCCGAGCAGTTCCCGGACGGCGGAGACCACGTCGACTTCCTCGTGCACGGCGTATCCGAGCAGGGCGAACAGCCCGTGCCCGAAGCAGAGCAGCAGTACGTGCCGGCCGCCGAAGGCGTGCCAGCGCGCGAGCCGGTCACCGCCGACCCCGTGCTCGACCGCGGGCACCCGCGCCATCAGGAACAGGAGCACGAGCACCCCGTACCCGGCGAGCAGCCCCGTCAGGTGCGCGGCGGTCGCGAACAGCGCGTCGGGGCGGGCCGAGGGCCGCACCTGCGCCGCCCAGAGCAGGGCCACCACCCCCGCTCCGGCCGCGATCCCGCCCCTGACCCGCACCGCCGCATCTCGCATGCACAGCACGCTAAGGGCCCCGGAGGCGGCGCGGTTGATCCTTAAGACGGCGTTGAGGGAGGCCTCACCGACCCTTAATCCCGGCGCTGAGGCCGGCGTTCCGTCCGGGTAACAGGAGCGATGCGGAGGGGAAACAGCGGCCCCGCAGGCTCGTCCCATGACAGCGGAGCAGCGTGTGGTGGTGATCGGCGGCGGCCTCGCGGGCCTGCGACTCGCCGCGCGGCTCAGCGGCGCGGCGGCGGTGACGGTCCTCGGCGAGGAGAGTCACGTGCCGTACAACCGGGTGCTGCTCGCCGAGGTCCTGGCGGGCCGCTACGCGCCGGAGGTGGCCGCCCTCCCGGCGGTCGGACCGGCGCTGCGGCGCGGGGTGCGGGCGGTCCGCGTGGACCGCGCCGACCGTACGGTCCACTGCGACGACGGCGCGGCGCTGCCGTACGACGCGCTGGTACTGGCGACGGGCTCCAACGCGGTGCTCCCGCCGCTGCGGGGCCTGTTCGAGCCGGGGGGCAGGGAACTCCCGGACGGGGTCCACGCCTTCCGCACGATGGACGACTGCCTGGCCCTCTCGGCGGCCGTGGGCCCCGGGGTCAGGGCGGTGGTGATCGGCGGGGGCCTGCTGGGCGTCTCGGCGGCCCGTGCGCTGGCCGCGCGGGGCGCGCAGGTCGTTCTGGCGCAGCAGGGCGAACGGCTGATGGAACGCCAGCTGGACGCCGATGCCTCTGCCTTGCTGGCCACCCACCTGACCGCCCTCGGCGTGGAGATCCACTTGGAGTGCCGGGTGCGCGGCCTGACCAGCGGCCCGCTCCCGGGGCTCCGCCCCGGACCCCGCGCCTCAAACGCCGGCGAGGCGGGATTTGGGCTGATGTCGCCGGTCAACCGTCCGGACCCGCCGAGCGAATCCCCGGCCTCGCCGGCGTTTGAGGCGCGGGATTCCGGGGGCAGCGCCCCCGCAACGGCGCCGCACGGCAACCGCCGCGTCACCGGGGTGGAGCTCGCCGACGGGTACCGCCTGGCGGCCGACGTCGTCGTGCTCGCCTGCGGCGTCCGCCCCCGCACGGGCCTGGCTCGGGCCGCCGGGCTGCAGATCCGCACCGGCATCGTGGTCGACGACCACCTCCGCACGGACGACCCCCGCATCCACGCCGTCGGCGACTGCGCCGAGCACGCCGGCCAGGTGTACGGCCTGGCCGGTCCCGCCCTGGAGCAGGCCGACGCCCTGGCCGCCACCCTCTCCGGCCGCCCCACCCCCTACACCGGCACCCGCGCCCTCACCCGCCTCACCCTGCCGGGCGCACAAGGCTCCCTCGACCTCGCCGCCTTCGGCGAGACCACCCCGCTCCCCGGCGACGACGTGGTCCGCCTCGCCGACGCCACCCGCCGGACCTACCGCAAGGTCGTCGTCCGCGGCGACCGCCTCGTCGGCGGGGTGCTGCTCGGGGAGCTCTCGACCGTGGGGGCCCTCGCCCGCACGTGGGAGGGCGACGAAACACCGCACGACCTGTTCCACCTGCTCACCGACGACGGAGGCCACTGACATGACCGTGACCGAGCCCTTGCCCTCGATCGTGCTCATCGGGCACGGCATGGTCGGCCAGCGCTACCTCGAAGCGCTCGTCGAGCGCGGGGTCAGCGCCACCCACCGGATCACCGTGCTCTGCGAGGAGCCCCGGCCCGCCTACGACCGCGTGCACCTGACCTCGTACTTCTCCGGCAGCACCCCCGAGGACCTGTCCCTGACGCCCCGCGGCTTCATGGCGGAGCACGGCATCGCCCTGCACCTCGACGACCCCGCCGAACACATCGACCGGGCCGCCCGCACCGTCACCTCCCGCTCCGGCGAGGTGTTCCCGTACGACGTCCTGGTCCTGGCCACCGGCAGCTACCCCTTCGTGCCGCCCGTCCCCGGCAAGGACGCGCCCGGCTGCTTCGTCTACCGCACCATCGAGGACCTCCTCGCCATCGAGGAGTACGCGAAGGACAAGACCGCCGGCGCGGTCGTCGGCGGCGGTCTGCTCGGGCTGGAGGCCGCCGGCGCCCTCCAGGGGCTCGGACTCGCCACCCGAGTCGTCGAGTTCGCCCCGCGCCTGATGCCCGTACAGGTCGACGAGGGCGGCGGCGCGGCCCTGCTGCGCACCATCGAGGGCATGGGCCTCACCGTCCACACCGGCGTCGGCACCCAGGAGGTGCTGACCGGCGACGACGGCCGCGTCAGCGGGATGCGGCTGTCCGACGGCTCCACCGTCGACACCGAACTCGTCGTCTTCTCCGCCGGCGTCCGCCCCCGCGACCGGCTGGCCCGCGACTCGGGCCTGGACGTCGGCGAGCGCGGCGGCATCTCGGTCGACGCCCGCTGCCGCACCTCCGACCCGTACGTCTACGCCATCGGCGAGTGCGCCCTCGCCGTCGACGGCCGCGTCTACGGCCTGGTCGCCCCCGGCTACGAGATGGCCGAGACCGCCGCCGACGACCTGCTGGGCCGCGACAAGGAGTTCACGGGGGCCGACCTCTCCACCAAGCTCAAGCTGCTCGGCGTGGACGTGGCCTCCTTCGGAGACGCCCACGGCAGCGCCCCCGACAGCCTCGACGTCGTCTGGTCCGACTCCCGCTCCGGCGTCTACAAGAAGCTCGTCGTCTCCCCCGACGGGGTCCTGCTCGGCGGGGTCCTGGTCGGCGACGCGGACGCGTACGGGCTGCTGCGCCCGCTCACCGGGAGCGTGCCGCCCGTCGCCCCGGAGCAGCTGGTGCTGCCCGCCGGGGTCGGCGCGCCCGTCGCGCTCGGTCCGTCCTCGCTCCCCGACCACGCGGTGATCTGCTCCTGCCACAACGTCACCAAGAAGGCCATCACCGCCTGCGCCACCCTCCCCGAGGTCAAGAAGTGCACCAAGGCGGGCACCGGCTGCGGCAGCTGCGTCAAGGTGATCGGGCAGCTGCTGCCGGCCGCCGCCGACAAAGGACTCTGCGGCTGCTTCCCCTTCACCCGTGCCGAGCTCTACGAGATCGTCCG
The DNA here is from genome assembly GCF_042892775.1 of Streptomyces sp. NPDC001717. Lineage (NCBI taxonomy): Bacteria > Bacillati > Actinomycetota > Actinomycetes > Kitasatosporales > Streptomycetaceae > Streptomyces > Streptomyces sp. NPDC001717. Next base: position 114,884 of record NZ_JBIAUK010000009.1, read on the forward strand.
CACCCGCCGCCTGACCTCGTACCGGGAGATCCTGGACGGGCACGGCCGCTCCGAGGCGCGCGGCGGCGAGGGCTGCGAGGTCTGCAAGCCGGCCGTCGGCTCGATCATCGCCTCGCTCGCCCCCACCCTCGGCGCGAGCGGCTACGTCCTCGACGGGGAGCAGGCCGCGCTCCAGGACACCAACGACCACTTCCTCGCGAACATGCAGCGCAACGGCTCCTACTCGGTCGTCCCGCGCATCCCGGGCGGCGAGATCACCCCCGACAAGCTGATCGTGATCGGCGAGGTGGCCCGCGACTTCGGCCTCTACACGAAGATCACCGGCGGTCAGCGGATCGACCTCTTCGGCGCGAGCGTCGACCAGCTCCCCCGGATCTGGGCCCGGCTCGTCGACGCCGGTTTCGAGTCCGGGCACGCGTACGGGAAGGCCCTGCGCACGGTGAAGTCCTGCGTCGGGCAGACCTGGTGCCGCTACGGGGTCCAGGACAGCGTGCGCATGGCCATCGACCTGGAGCTGCGCTACCGGGGGCTGCGCGCGCCGCACAAGCTGAAGTCGGCGGTCTCCGGCTGCGCCCGCGAGTGCGCGGAGGCGCAGAGCAAGGACTTCGGGGTCATCGCGACGGCCGCCGGATGGAACCTGTACGTCGGCGGCAACGGCGGGGCCACCCCGCGCCACGCCGATCTCCTCGCCCAGGACCTGTCGGACGCCGAACTGGTCCGGCTCATCGACCGGTTCCTGATGTTCTACATCCGCACCGCGGACCGGCTGGAGCGGACCTCCACCTGGCTGGAGCGGCTGGAGGGGGGCCTGGGGCACCTGCGGGACGTGATCGTGCACGACTCGCTGGGGCTGTGCGACGAGTTGGAGGCCTTGATGGCCGACCACGTCGCCCACTACCGGGACGAGTGGGCCGAGACGCTCCAGGACCCGGAGCGGCTACGCCGGTTCGTGTCCTTCGTCAACGCGCCCGGCGCCCCGGACCCGACGGTGCGGTTCGTGCCCGAGCGCGACCAGGTCAAGCCCGACCTGGCCGTCCTGACGATCGGAGGAGTCCGATGACCGTGGAACTGCAGGTGGAGGAGGGCTGGTTGACCGTGTGCGAGCTGTCCTCGCTCACGCCCGGACGCGGGGTGGCGGCGCTGCTGCCCGACGGGAGCCAGGCCGCCGTGTTCGTCGACCGCTCGGGGCGCACGTACGCCATCGCCAACCAGGACCCCTTCACCGGGGCTCAGGTGCTCTCGCGGGGCCTGCTGGGAGCCGCGGAGGGCCGGCCCTTCGTGGCCTCGCCGCTGCTCAAGCAGCGCTTCGACCTGGAGTCGGGGCGCTGCCTGGACGACGAGGAGGTGGCGGTCCGGACCTATCCGGTGCGGACCGCCGCGACCTCGTAGCCGCCGGGGCTCAGCCCTGGACCGCGGCAGGGTCCATCCACACGAGCTCCCAGACGTGGTGGTCGAGGTCCTCGAAGGCGCGGCCGTACATGAAGCCCATGTCCATGGCCGGGCGGGGTTCGGTGCCGCCCGCCGCCAGGGCGGCGTCGACGATCTCGTCGACCTTCTCGCGGCTCTCGGCGCTGAGGGCGACCATCACCTCGGTGACGGAGCCGGCGTCGGCGATCGGCTTGGTCGCGAAGGTCTTGAAGTGGGCCTCGGTCAGCAGCATCGCGAAGATCGTGTCGCTGATGACCAGACAGGCCGCGTTCTCGTCGGTGAACTGCGGGTTGGTGGAGTAGCCGAGCTTCGCCCAGAAGTCCTTGGCGGCGTCCAGGTCCTTGACCGGCAGGTTGACGAAGATCATCTGGGGCTGGGACATCTCGGTCTCTCTTCTCTCGCGTGGTGTGCGCCGGCGCTTGCCGCTGCTCGCTGTTCGCTGCTTTCGAGAGGTAGACCGGGACCCCGCGGCAAACTCATCGCTCCCGCGCGAAGTTTTTCGAGGAATCTTTCCGGCGGTACGAAACCGCAGGTCAGACCGTGGCAGACGAGCGCAGCTCCAGTGCGGCCAGCGGGATGAAACCGATGCCGTCCTCGCCGGCCGTGGACGCGTCGCCGCCCGCGAGCCGCTTGTGCAGGGTGAGCGCGATCCGCTCGCCCTGGGCCTTGGCCCGCTCCGCGATCGGTCCGCGGTGCAGGCCGTCGACGGTCGCGTGCCACAGCTGCACCCAGCGGCCGAAGTCCGCGGCGGTCATCGCCCGTACCGAGTTCAGGGCGGCGTGCGGGGCGAAGGCGTTGCGCCGGTAGTCCGTGCCGCGGAACAGTGCGCGTTCCCAGAAGTCGGTGATGCGGGGCAGGTGGACCTCCAGGTCCGTGCCCGCGATCTCGGTGAAGAAGGGCCCGATCCGGGCGTCTGCGAAGGCCGCCGTGTAGAAGCGGCGCAGCACGACGTCGAGGTCGGCGCGGCCCGAGATGTCGGCGGCGGCGGCGAAGTGGTCCATGAGACCACCATCCTCCCGCACGCCCGGCCTCCCCAGGGCAGAAAGTCCCGTGCTCCCGGGCCCGCGGACCCCGCCCGCGCATTGAACGCGAAGCGGTCGCTCGCGCGTCACGCGGAATTGGAGCCGCGGCAACTCGGCACTCCTAGGTTCCTCGACGCGTGCGACCCCGCATCCGACCGGGCGCGGGGCCCCGACTCCCCCCAGGAGCGACCGTGGAACGACGTACCTTCCTGCGCGGCGCCGTCATCGGCTCGTCGGCTGCCGCCTTCGGCGGCACGCTGATGCACGGGGCCGCCTACGCGGCGCCCGCCCAGCCCGGCACCGGGCCCTACGGGGCGCTCGGCGCGGCGGACGCGAACGGCATCATGCTGCCCGCCGGATTCAGCAGCCGGGTGATCGCCCGCTCCGGCCAGAACGTCGGCTCCACCTCCTACAAGTGGCACAGCGCCCCCGACGGCGGCGCGTGCTTCGCCGACGGGACGGGTTGGATCTACGTGTCGAACTCGGAGGTCAACCCGTCGGGCGGCGCGAGCGCGGTGAAGTTCGACTCCGCGGGCACGATCACCGGCTCCTACCGGATCCTCTCCGACACCCGGCAGAACTGCGCGGGCGGCAAGACCCCGTGGAACACCTGGCTGTCCTGCGAGGAGGTCAGCCTCGGCTACGTCTACGAGACCGACCCGTACGGCGTGAACGCGGCGGTGCAGCGCCCCGCGATGGGCCGCTTCAAGCACGAGGCGGCCGCCGCCGATCCGGTGCGCCAGGTGATCTACCTGACCGAGGACGAGACCAGCGGCTGCTTCTACCGCTTCATCCCCACCACCTGGGGCAACCTCTCCTCCGGCACCCTCCAGGTGCTCGTCGCCGGGACCGCCGCCTCGGGCTCCTTCACCTGGCAGAACGTCCCGGACCCGGACGGCTCCCCGACCACCACCCGCACCCAGGTCTCGGGCTCGAAGAAGTTCAACGGCGGCGAGGGCTGCCACTACGCCAACGACACGGTCTGGTTCACCACGAAGGGCGACAACCGGGTCTGGCAGCTCAACCTCGCGAACAGCACGTACGAACTGGCCTACGACGACTCGCTCGTCCCCGGCGGCGCGGCCCCGCTGACGGGCGTGGACAACGTGACCGGCTCCTCGTACGGCGACCTGTACGTCGCCGAGGACGGCGGCAACATGGAGATCTGCCTGATCACCCCGGACGACGTGGTCGCCGTCTTCCTCCGCGTGGGCGGCCAGTCCTCCTCGGAGATCACGGGCCCCGCCTTCTCCCCCGACGGCACCCGCCTGTACTTCTCCAGCCAGCGCGGCACGACGGGCAGCTCGACGGGCGGCATCACGTACGAGGTGACGGGCCCCTTCCGCGTTTGAGGCGCGGGGCCCGGGGCGCAGCCCCGAATCCAGCCCCGCCGGCGTTTGAGGCGCGGGGGCCCGGGGGCAGCGCCCCCGCAACGGCGCCGCACGGCACCACCGGCCGCTGCCCCGACGGGTTCCGCACCCGCCGGGGCGCGGCGCGTCACGAAGCCACGGCCCCACCCTTCAGCAGCGCGGCCCCCAACGGCGTCACGGTGTGCAGCACCGCGTTCCCGTGCCGCAGCGTCGTCACCAGCCCCGCCTCCCGCATCACGCACGCGTGCTGGCTCGCGGAGGCCAGCGAGACCCCGGCCCGCCGGGCCAGCTCGCTGGTGGTGGCGCCGTCCCCTATGGCCCGCAGCACCACCGAGCGGGTGTGCCCGACGAGCTTGCCCAGGGTGCGTACGCGCTGTTCCTCCACCGCCGGCCGCGCCGCCTCGCCCCCCGCCGGCGCCGAGGCGAGCTGCGCGGCGGCCGGGTAGACCAGGACCGGCGGCAGCTGCGGGTCGTGGAGTGTCACCGCGGTGCGGCGGCAGAAGAAGGACGGCTGGAGCAGCAGCCCGCGCCCCCGCAGCCGTACGTCCCGGTCCACGGGGTAGTCGCACTCCAGCACCGGGGCCCGCCAGCGCAGCATCGGCGGCAGCGAGGCCAGCAGCTCGTCCGCGCCCCCGTCCAGCAGGGCCCGGCCGCGCGCGGCCCGCTCGGCCTCGATCTGGGCCTGGATGTGCGTCCAGTACGGCTCCACGGCCGCCCGGTGGTACGCCCGCAGCTCGCCCAGCAGCCTCGGCAGGTGCTTGGCGGAGTCGTCCATGAACTCCCGCAGCCGCGGCGGCAGCGCCACACCGGCACCGGACCCCGCACCGGACCCCGCACCCGAGCCGCCACCCAGCAGCTCCAGCTCCCGCCGCATCCGCTCGGGACGGATCCCGCGCAGCGCGTCGAGGCCCACGTCCCAGCCGTACCGCCCCTCGACGGGCGTCAGGAAATCGGGGAAATAACCCCTGCTCGGTATAAGCATACCGAGCGTGCGTGTTTCACTGTTCAACCTGATTCGCGATTCCGTCCGCCATTCACCGAACAACCGGACATCTCGCCGGTCTCTTAGCCGATGAAAGCTGAGAATCGTTTCCCACAACGCATCGGGACGCCCTGCCATCCGTACGCGTGCCAGGTCCACTCCAGTGAAATGGATACGCAGCACCGAACCCCCACCTGTGCAACCGCAATCCCCCCGCCCCATGAGTATGCATGCAGTCACACGTTGTCACCACGCCCTTTCGGCCACAGTTGAAACCCCTTTCGGCAGAGGCGTGACAACCGAAATCCTGTACTCCGCCGGGCACACTCCGATGCGACCGAAACGCTCCGCGAAGGCCGTGGGGGGCTTTGCGGGGCCTGGCGGTCGGTCGCACGGGAAGCGCCGACGTGCCCGGCAGAATGACAGCGGCGGTGGACGGGTGGGGATCCGTCCACCGCCTGCTGGCGTAAAGATTTGTTGAACAAGAAAAAATGGGCGCGTCTGCCCTCGGGGGTCAGGGAACCCGGGGGCAGACGCGCCGTCTTGCGGGGCCCTTCTCAGGGCCGGGGGTCAGCGGCTGTCGCTGCCCTTCGCCTCGGCGGCCGCACGACCGGCCTCCAGGCGCGCCACCGGAATCCGGAAGGGCGAGCAGGAGACGTAGTCGAGGCCGACCTCGTGGAAGAAGTGGACGGACTCGGGGTCACCGCCGTGCTCGCCGCAGACGCCGAGCTTGAGGTCGGGGCGGGTGGCCCGGCCCTGCTTGACGGCGTGGCGGACCAGCGAGCCGACGCCGTCCTTGTCGATGGTCTCGAAGGGCGAGACCCCGAAGATGCCCTTCTCCAGGTAGGCGGTGAAGAAGCTGGCCTCGACGTCGTCGCGGGAGAAGCCCCACACCGTCTGGGTCAGGTCGTTCGTGCCGAAGGAGAAGAACTGCGCGGCCTCGGCGATCTGGGCGGCCGTCAGGGCGGCGCGCGGCAGCTCGATCATGGTGCCGATGGAGAGCTTGAGCTCGGTGCCGGTGGCGGCCTCGACCTCGGCGATGACCTGGTCGGCCTCCTCGCGGACGATCTCCAGCTCCTGGACCGTGCCGACGAGCGGGACCATGATCTCGGCGCGCGGGTCGCCCTTGGCGTTCTTGCGCTCGGCCGCGGCCTCGGCGATCGCCCGGACCTGCATCTTGAACAGGCCGGGGATGACCAGGCCGAGACGGACGCCGCGCAGACCCAGCATCGGGTTCTGCTCGTGCAGCTTGTGCACGGCCTGGAGCAGGCGCAGGTCGTTCTCGTTGTGGTCCTGGCGGGACTCGGCGAGGGCGACGCGCACCGACAGCTCGGTGATGTCGGGCAGGAACTCGTGCAGCGGCGGGTCGAGCAGGCGGACGGTGACGGGCAGGCCGTCCATCGCCTCGAAGAGCTCGACGAAGTCCTTCTTCTGCAGCGGCAGGAGGGCACTGAGTGCCTCCTCGCGCTCACCGTCGGTGTCCGCGAGGATCAGTCGCTCCACCAGTTCGCGGCGCTCACCGAGGAACATGTGCTCGGTGCGGCACAGGCCGATGCCCTGGGCGCCGAAGCGGCGGGCGCGCAGCGCGTCCTCGGCGTTGTCGGCGTTGGCGCGCACCCGCAGGCGGCGGACGCGGTCCGCGTACGCCATGATCCGGTGCACGGCGGCGACGAGCTCGTCGGCGTCGTCGGCGCCGGCGTGCATGCGGCCCTCGAAGTACTCGACGACCGGGGAGGGTACGACGGGTACCTCACCGAGGTAGACCTTGCCGGTGGAGCCGTCGATGGAGACGACGTCGCCCTCTTCGATGACCGTCTCGCCGACCGTCATCCGGCGGCGCTTGGTGTCGACGTCGAGCTCCTCGGCGCCGCAGACACAGGTCTTGCCCATGCCGCGGGCGACGACGGCGGCGTGCGAGGTCTTGCCGCCGCGCGAGGTCAGGATGCCCTCGGAGGCGATCATGCCGTCCAGGTCGTCGGGGTTGGTCTCGCGGCGGATCAGGATGACCTTCTCGCCGGAGCGGGACCACTTGACGGCCGTGTAGGAGTCGAAGACGGCCTTGCCGACCGCCGCGCCCGGGGAGGCGGCGATGCCGCGGCCCAGCAGGGTGGTCTTGGCGCCCTCGTCGAAGCGGGGGAACATCAGCTGGGCGAGCTGGTGGCCGGTGACGCGCTGGAGGGCCTCGGCCTCGTCGATCAGGCCCTGGTCCACGAGCTGGGTGGCGATGCGGAAGGCGGCGCCGGCGGTGCGCTTGCCGACGCGGGTCTGGAGCATCCACAGCTGGCCGCGCTCGATGGTGAACTCGATGTCGCAGAGATCCTTGTAGTGGGTCTCCAGCGTCGTCATGATCGTCATGAGCTGGTCGTACGAGGTCTTGTCGATGGCCTCGAGGTCCGCGAGCGGCACGGTGTTGCGGATGCCCGCGACGACGTCCTCGCCCTGGGCGTTCTGCAGGTAGTCGCCGTAGACGCCCGCGTGGCCGCTGGCCGGGTCACGGGTGAAGGCGACGCCGGTGCCGGAGTCGGGGCCGAGGTTGCCGAAGACCATGGAGCAGATGTTGACGGCGGTGCCCAGGTCGCTCGGGATGCGCTCCTGGCGGCGGTAGAGCTTGGCGCGGTCGGTGTTCCACGAGTTGAAGACCGCCTCGACGGCGAGGTCCAGCTGCTCGCGGGCGTCCTGCGGGAACTCGCGGCCGGCTTCCTTCGCCACGATCTTCTTGAAGACCTTGACGAGCTTCTTCAGGTCGGCGGCGTCGAGGTCGGTGTCGACGGTGACCTTCTTGGCGGCCTTGGCCTCGTCGAGGGCGTCCTCGAAGAGCTCGCCCTCGACGCCGAGGACGGTCTTGCCGAACATCTGGATCAGGCGGCGGTACGAGTCCCACGCGAAGCGCTCGTTGCCGGCCTGGGTGGCGAGGCCGGTCACGGACTCGTCGGAGAGGCCGATGTTGAGGACCGTGTCCATCATGCCGGGCATGGAGAACTTGGCGCCGGAACGCACGGAGACCAGCAGCGGGTCGTCCGACTGGCCGAGCTTCTTGCCCATCTTCGATTCGAGGGCCGCAAGGTGGGCGCTGACCTCGTCGCGCAGGACGGCCGGGGCCGAACCGCTCTCGAGGTAGACCTTGCAGGCCTCGGTGGTGATGGTGAAGCCGGGAGGGACCGGGAGGCCAAGGTTGGTCATCTCGGCGAGGTTGGCTCCCTTGCCGCCGAGAAGGTCCTTGAGGTCGCGGTTGCCCTCGGTGAAGTCGTAGACGAACTTCTGATCTTTGTTTTCCGACACGGGTCTCGACTCCTCGAGGCTCGGTGGCTGCCCTGACGGCCAGGAACATACCCAGATCGAAGGCTTATGGGTACGTCCACTTGGCCGTCATGCGGCCGTAACCACCCGTGCGCCAGCAGATCGAAAGTAACTCACGGGTAATGCGAAAGTACGAAGAGCGTTCACAAGCCGAAGGGGGAGGGTCTGTTTAGGCCGCAATCCCGCTCGGATGAGCGATCATCGATACATTTGTGTTCAAGTCTTGAACGCACAAAGGGTGGCACCCAGTGCCACCCTTTGGAAGTCTTACCCGTGACTTATGCGCTCATCTGAGCAAACCCCCACCCATGCGTGGCGTATATCACGCGCCACGCAGGGCGATTTGTCAGCCGCCGGAGGTGTCCAGTTCGGCGTCCTCGCTCACACCGGCGCAGTCGTACGGGTCCTTCAGCCAGCCGTCCGGCAGGACAACTCGGTTGTTTCCGGACGTCCTGCCGCGCGGGCCGTCCGCGCTCTCGGGCCACCCCTGGTCCAGGTCAAGCTCGCTCAGATGAGCGTCCAATTCGGCCAGCGAAGAGGTCACCGCGAGCTTGCCCCGCATCTCGGAGCCCACCGAGAAGCCCTTGAGGTACCAGGCCACGTGCTTACGGAAGTCGATCACCCCGCGCGTCTCGTCCCCGATCCACTCCCCCAGCAACTGCGCGTGGCGGTGCATGGTCGCCGCGACCTCCCGCAGCGTCGGCTTGTGGAAGTCCTCGGGGCGCCCCTCGAAGGCCGCCACGAGGTCGTTGAAGAGCCACGGCCGCCCGAGGCAGCCCCGGCCGACGACCACGCCGTCGCAGCCGGTCTCGCGGACCATGCGCAGCGCGTCCTCGGCGCACCAGATGTCGCCGTTGCCGAGGACCGGGATCTCCGGCACGTGCTCCTTGAGCCGCGCGATGGCGTCCCAGTCGGCGGTGCCGCCGTAGTGCTGGGCGGTGGTGCGCCCGTGCAGGGCGATCGCGGTGATCCCCTCCTCGACCGCTATCCGGCCGGCGTCGAGGTAGGTGAGGTGCTCGTCGGTGATGCCCTTGCGCATCTTCATGGTCACCGGCAGGTCGCCGGCGCCGGCGACGGCCTCGCGCAGGATCGCGCGCAGCAGGTTGCGCTTGTAGGGCAGGGCCGAGCCACCGCCCTTGCGGGTCACCTTGGGGACGGGGCAGCCGAAGTTGAGGTCGATGTGGTCGGCGCGGTCCTCTTCGACGATCATGCGGACCGCCTTGCCGACCGTCACCGGGTCGACCCCGTACAGCTGAATCGAACGGGGCTTCTCGGTCTCGTCGAAGTGGATCAGCTGCATGGTCTTCTCGTTGCGCTCGACCAGGGCGCGGGTCGTGATCATCTCGCTCACGAACAGCCCCTTGCCGCCCGAGAACTCCCGGCAGAGGGTACGGAACGGGGCATTGGTGATACCGGCCATGGGCGCGAGCACCACCGGGGGCTGCACGGTGTGCGGGCCGATCGCGAGAGGCGGGGGGAGCGTGGTCATCCGCCCATTGTCCCGCATGCCGCGGACACGGGTGCGGACGTACCATCGGCCGCATGATCGAGACGAGTTCCCGGCAGCGCATGCTCGTCCTGGCGATCTGCTGCATGAGCCTGCTGATCGTCAGCCTCGACAACACCGTCCTGAACGTCGCGCTCCCCACGATGCGCACGGAACTGGACGCGTCGGTCGCGGGCATGCAGTGGACCATCGACGCCTACACGCTCGTACTGGCCTCGCTGCTGATGCTCATGGGCTCCACGGCCGACCGGATCGGGCGCCGCAAGGTGTTCGTCACCGGCCTGGTGCTCTTCACCGCGGGTTCCGTGCTGTGTTCGCTGGCGCCCGGCCTCGAATGGCTCATCGCCTTCCGGATGGTCCAGGCGGTCGGCGGCGCGATGCTGAACCCGGTGGCGATGTCGATCATCACCAACACCTTCACCGATCCGGCCCAGCGGGCGCGGGCCATCGGCGTGTGGGGCGCCGTCGCGGGCATCTCCATGGCCGCGGGGCCCCTGATCGGCGGGCTCCTGGTGGATTCCGTGGGCTGGCGCTCGATCTTCTGGGTCAACCTGCCGGTCGGTCTCCTGGCGCTCGTGCTGACCCTGCGCCACATCCCCGAGTCCCGGGCGGCCCGGCCGAGGCGCCCCGACCCGGTCGGGCAGGTACTGATCATGGTGCTGCTGGGCTGTGTGACGTACGGGATCATCGAGGCGCCGTCGGCGGGCTGGAGCTCGCCGGTGATCGTGGGCTGCGTCCTGGTGTCCGTCGTCGCGCTGGTGGGGCTGTTGGTCTACGAGCCCCGGCGGGAGGAGCCGCTGATCGATTTCCGGTTCTTCCGGAGCGTGCCGTTCAGCGGGGCGACCGTGATCGCGGTCAGCGCCTTCGCCTCGATGGCCGGCTTCCTCTTCCTGAACACCCTGTACCTCCAGGACGTACGGAACCTGGACGCGCTGAACGCCGGGCTCTACATGCTGCCGATGGCCGCCATGACGCTGGTCATCGCGCCGTTGTCGGGGCGGCTGGTGGGCAGTCGCGGGCCCCGGTTGCCGTTGCTGATCGCCGGGTCGGCCATGGGGGCGAGCGGGCTGCTGTTCGCCGTCTTCCGCGGGGAGACGTCCACCCCGCTGCTGTTCACCGGGTACGTGCTGTTCGGGATCGGCTTCGGCATGGTCAACGCGCCGGTGACCAATACGGCCGTCTCCGGCATGCCGCGCTCCCAGGCGGGCGTCGCGGCCGCCATCGCCTCCACCAGCCGCCAGACCGGCAGCACGCTGGGCGTCGCCGTCGTGGGCGCGGTGCTGGCCGCGGGGATGGCGGACGGTCGGGACTTCACGGAGGCGGCCGTGCCGGCGTGGTGGATCATCACGCTGTGCGGGGCGCTGGTGCTGGTGCTGGGCGCGGCGTCGACCGGGGCGTGGGCCCTTCGCACGGCGGACCGCACGGCCCGCGCCCTGGAGGAGCCGGCGAGCCCCGTGGCGGAGGTGGGCGCCCCGCGCGCGTGAGGCGCGGGTGCGCGCTGCCCGTTGGTGACCGATGCCCGCAGGTGACCGATCCCCGCGGGTGACCGATCCCCGTGGGTGACTGCCTGCCGCAGGTGACTACTCCCCGCAGTCGAAGTCCTCGGCCGAGGTGTTGACCCGGTCGAGGAGGCCGCGCAGGACCTCGCGCTCGCGGACCGACAGAGCGGCGAAGATGCCGCCTTCGACCTCGTCGAGGGCGGCGTTCGTGGTGCCGAGCGCGGCTTCGCCGGCAGCGGTGATCACCACGTTGTGACGGCGGCGGTCGGCCGGGTCCCGGCGGCGTTCGGCGAGGCCGTCGCCCTCCAGGTCGTTCAGGATCCCGACGAGCACGCTGGGGTCCACCTCCAGCCGGTCGGCGAGCGCCCGCTGGCTGATGGGGCCGTCCTCCAGGTGCATCAGCGTCATCGCGTGCCGGGGGGTGAGCCCCGCCGCCCCGAGCGCCTTCTTCATGCGGGTCTGGGTGATCGATCCGTGCCAGGCGAGCAGCAGGCCCAGCCGCTGCGGGGGGTGCGATCCGTCCTGATCTGCCGTCATGTATCACATCGTAGCAACGAAGAAATGATTGCATGGATCATATCGTTGATGTTATTCAATGATTAGCAATCATCGACTGTTGGAGATTTCCATGTTCATCGCCTACGCCGTCGTCGGCCTCCTGCTCGCCCTCGCCCTCACCGCCTCCGCCACGTTCACGCTCCAGCGCAATGACCAGATCGTCACGAACATGCGGAAGGTCCAGGTTCCGGACGCGTGGCTGCCGCGACTGGCCGGCCTCAAGGCCGCCGGGGCGATCGGCCTGGTCGTGGGCGTGTGGGTGACGCCGCTCGGCGTGGCCGCCGCGATCGGCGTGACCCTCTACTTCATCGGCGCGGTCGTCGCCCACCTGCGCGTCAAGGACTACGAGCTGGCCCCGGCGGCCGTGCTCACGCTGGTCGCGGCGGCCACTCTGGCGCTGCGGATCCTGGCCTGACACTGACGAGTGACAGATATTGAAATCTGTCACTCGTCATGCCATTCTCGTTGCATGGAGACGAACGAGAACACCCTTGCGACCACCACCGACCACCGAGACGACGCTCACCGGGGCCGCGCCCACCGCGCCCTCGGCAGCACCGGCCCCACCGTCTTCCCGCTGGGGCTGGGCTGCATGGGGATGTCCGCCCTGTACGGGACGGCCGACCGCGCCGAGTCCATCGCGACCATCCACGCCGCCCTGGACGCGGGCGTCACGCTGCTCGACACCGGCGACTTCTACGGGATGGGCCACAACGAGCTGCTGATCAACGAGGCCCTGCGCACCGCGCCCGCAGCGGCCCGCGAGCAGGCGCTGACCAGCGTCAAGTTCGGCGCCCTGCGCACGGTCGAGGGCGGCTTCACCGGGTACGACGGCCGGCCCGAGGCCGTGAAGAACTTCCTGGCCTACTCCCTCCAGCGGCTCGGCCGGGACCACATCGACATCTACCGGATCGCCCGCGTGGATCCGGCCGTGCCGATCGAGGAGACCGTGGGGGCCATCGCCGAGGCCGTCGAAGCCGGGCACGTGCGCCACATCGGCCTCTCCGAGGTCGGCGCCGACACCCTGCGCAGGGCCGCCGCCGTGGCCCCCATAGCCGACCTCCAGATCGAGTACTCGCTGATCTCCCGAGGCATCGAGGCGGAGATCCTGCCGACCGCGCGCGAGCTCGGCATGGGCGTGACGGCGTACGGGGTGCTCTCCCGCGGCCTGATCAGCGGCCACTTCACCCGGGACCGGGAGCTCTCCCCGGGCGACTTCCGCGGCATGAGCCCCCGCTTCCAGGGCGAGAACCTCGACCGGAACCTCGATCTGGTCGACGCCCTGCGCAAGGTCGCCGAGGGCAAGGGCGTCAGCGTGGCCCAGACCGCCATCGCCTGGGTCCTCTCCCGCGGCGAGGACATCGTGCCGCTGATCGGCGCCCGGACCCGCGAGCGGCTGGCCGAGGCACTGGGTGCCATGGAGATATCCCTCGACGCCGGGGACCTGGCCGCCATCGAAGAGGCCGTGCCCGAGGGCTCCGCGGCCGGAGACCGCTACCCGGCGGCGCAGATGGCCCACCTGGACAGCGAGCACTGAGCGGGCGGTACGGTCGTACCCATGTCCCCCGCCGCGGCCGAGCCCCTGACACCCGAGCGCATCCTCGAGACCACCGAGGACGTACTGCGACGCTTCGGCCCGACCAAGGCCACCGTGGTGGACGTGGCCCGCGCCCTGGGCGTGAGCCACGGCAGCGTCTACCGGCACTTCCCGTCCAAGGCCGCGCTGCGCGAGGCCGTCACGGACCGCTGGCTCGCCAAGAGCGTGGCCGTGCTGGAGGAGATCACCTCGGCGCCCGCCGAGAGCGCGCCCTCCAAGCTGGAGGCGTGGCTGGAGGCGCTCTTCGAGGCGAAGCGTCACAAGGCCGGCGACGATCCCGAGCTGTTCGCGACCTACACCGTGCTGCTCTCCGAGAACAGCGGCGTGGTCGACGCACACCTCGGCGAGCTGATCGACCAGTTGGCCCGGATCATCGCCGAGGGTGTGGCCGCGGGGACGATCGCCGCCGATGACGTGCCGGCCACCGCCCGTGCGGTGTTCGACGCCACCGGCCGCTTCCACGACCCGCAGTACGCCGCCGACTGGCGTTCGCCCGGGATCCTCGCCGAGTTCGAGGCGGTCAGCGCCCTGATCATCCGGGGCTTGCGCGCCTGACCTGGCCGAATCTGTCCGGAATCATTCCGTCCGGTCGGCTTGGTGATCATTTTAGGACGCCCGGCTTGTACATGTCATTGCCATGTCCTTACGGTCCCCCTACCGCACTATCAGGCACGTTCCAGGGGGAACCATGTCAGCCCAAGAAGCACGACCCGCACCTCCCACACGACCCGCACCTCCCGCCCGGTCCGGGGCCGCGACCGCCATCGGCTGGATCCTGACCATCGGCCTCAACGTGGTCGCGCCGATCATCACCTACAACACGCTCGTCGACGACCACGGTTGGAGCGAGTTCTCCGCGCTGCTCGTCAGCAGTGCCTGGCCGGTGCTCGACAGTGCGATCAGCGTGGCCTGGCGGCGCAAGCTCGACGAATTCGCCATCGTCACCCTGGTGTTCATCGTGATCACGGCCGTCGTGTCGCTCATCGGCGACCCCTCGGCCCGCGCCCTGCTCATCAAGGACTCGTGCGTGACGGGCCTGTTCGGGGTGCTCTGCCTGTCGACGCTGCTCGCGCGGCGCCCGCTGATGTTCTACTTCGGCCGCAAGTTCGCCACGGACGGCACGCCGGAGAGCACCGCCTGGTGGAACGGCCTGTGGCAGTACGAGGGCTTCCGCACCACCATGACCCGGATGACCCTCGTCTGGGGCGTGGCCTACGTCGCCGAGGCGATCGTGCGCATCGCGCTGGCGTACGTGCTGGACACCAAGACCATGGTGGCCGTCAGCCCGATCATGATCTACGGGGTGCTGGGCGCGCTCGGCGTGTGGACCGCGATGTACGGGAAGCGCTCGCAGGCCGAGGGCGAGCGCCGCGCGGCCGAAGCGGCGGCCGCCGAGGCCGCGGCGACCGGAACCGCCTGACCGGGCGGGACCACGTGAAAGACCGGTGGCCCGGCGCGCACTCCGCGCGCCGGGCCACCGGTCTTCTGTCTGCCGGGGCGGACCTAGCAGCCGAGCAGGCGGCTGCCGAGGTAGCCCTGGATCTGGTCCAGGGAGACGCGCTCCTGCTTCATGGTGTCGCGCTCGCGCACGGTCACCGCGTTGTCCTCGAGGGTGTCGAAGTCGACGGTGACGCAGAACGGCGTACCGATCTCGTCCTGGCGACGGTAACGGCGGCCGATGGCGCCGGCGTCGTCGAACTCGATGTTCCAGAACTTGCGCAGGTCGGCGGCGAGGCCCTTGGCCTTCGGCGACAGCTGCGCGTTGCGGGACAGCGGCAGGACGGCGACCTTGATCGGGGCCAGGCGCGGGTCGAAGCGCATCACGGTGCGCTTCTCCATGACGCCCTTGGCGTTGGGGGCCTCGTCCTCGATGTACGCGTCGAGCATGAAGGCGAGCATGGCGCGGTTGACACCGGCCGCCGGCTCGATGACGTACGGGGTGTAGCGCTCGTTCGACTCCTGGTCGAGGTAGGTCAGGTCCTTGCCCGAGGCGGCGGAGTGGGCCTTGAGGTCGAAGTCGGTGCGGTTGGCCACGCCTTCGAGCTCGGAGAACTCACTGCCACCGAAGTTGAAGCGGTACTCGATGTCGGCGGTGCGCTTCGAGTAGTGGGACAGCTTCTCCTTCGGGTGGTCGTACCAGCGCATGTTCTCCTCGCGCAGACCCAGGCCGCGGTACCAGTTCCACCGCTCCTGCATCCAGTACTCCTGCCACTGGTCGTCCTCGCCCGGCTTGACGAAGAACTCCATCTCCATCTGCTCGAACTCGCGCGTGCGGAAGATGAAGTTGCCGGGGGTGATCTCGTTGCGGAAGGACTTGCCCATCTGCGCGATGCCGAACGGGGGCTTCTTGCGCGAGGTGGCCTGCACGACACCGAAGTTGGTGAAGATGCCCTGGGCGGTCTCGGGACGCAGGTACGCCTTCGAGCCGGTGTCCTGGGTCGGGCCGAGGTGGGTCTCCAGCATGCCGGAGAACTGCTTCGGCTCGGTGAACTGGCCCTTCACACCGCAGTTGGGGCAGTTGATGTCGGCGAGGCCGTTCTCGGGCAGACGGCCGTGCTTGGCCTCGTACGCCTCTTCCAGGTGGTCGGCGCGGTGACGCTTGTGGCAGGAGGTGCACTCGGTCAGCGGGTCCGAGAAGGTCGCGACGTGGCCGGAGGCCACCCAGACCTCGGGGGCCAGGATCACGGAGGAGTCGATGCCGACGATGTCCTCACGCCCGGTGACCATCGCCTTCCACCACTGGCGCTTGATGTTCTCCTTGAGCTCGACACCCAGCGGACCGTAATCCCAGGCGGCCTTGGACCCGCCGTAGATCTCACTGCAGGGAAAAACGAAGCCACGGCGCTTGCTCAGGCTGACGATGGTGTCGATCTTGTCGGCGGCCACGGTGCTCTCTTCATTACGAGGACGAACGGCGAAGTCTTTAGGTTACCGGCGCCCGCACCTCCCCTTTCAAATCGGGACCCCCCTTCCGCGGCCACCCCCGGGGCCCCTCACCAGGGTTTTTGACAATCGTTTCCATCTTTGATGAAAATGGATGTCATGAACGTACGACGCCTCATACCCACCGCCGCCCTCGCCGCCTCCGTGGCCCTCGGCGCCACGGCCCTCACGGCCTGCTCCGGTGCGAGCGCCGCCGGTGGTGGCGGCAAGGACGGCAAACTCGACGTGATGGCGTCGTTCTACCCGATGCAGTTCCTCGCCGAGCAGATCGGCAAGGACCACGTGAAGGTCTCCACCCTGACCAAGCCGGGTGTCGAGCCGCACGACCTGGAGATCACGCCGAAGCAGACCGGGCAGCTCGGCGAGGCCGACGTGGTCCTCTACCTCAAGACCCTGCAGCCGGCCGTCGACAAGGCCGTCGCCCAGTCCGGCGTCAAGAACGTCGTCGACGCGGGCACCCTCACCAAACTGGAGGTCCACGGCGCCTCCGGCCACGACCACGCCCACGAGGGCGAGGGCGAGGGCGAAGCCGGTCACGACCACGGTCACGGCGAGGCCGGCGAGGACCCGCACGTCTGGCTCGACCCCACCAAGTACGCGGAGGTCGCCAAGGGCGTCGGCGCGGCCCTGGAGAAGGCCGACCCCGACCACGCGGCCGACTACAGGAAGAACACCGACGAACTCGTCGGCAAGCTGGCCGCGCTGGACACCGAGTTCAAGGACGGCCTGCGGAACACGACCTCCAAGACCTTCATCACCACCCACTCCGCCTTCGGCTACCTCGCCGAGCGCTACGGCCTGGACCAGGAGGGCATCTCCGGGGTCGACCCCGAGTCCGAGCCCAGCCCGGCCCGCATGAAGGAACTCCAGGCCCTCGCGAAGCAGGAGAATGTCTCCACGGTGTTCTTCGAGACCCTGGCCAGCGACAAGACGGCCAAGAGCCTCGCGACGGACACCGGTCTCACGACGGACGTCCTCGACCCGCTCGAGGGAATCTCGCACAAGTCCCAGGGCGCTGACTACTTCGAGGTCATGCGGTCCAACCTGAAGAACCTCCAGAAGGCCCTCGGAGCCAAGTGATGACAGCAGCAACGGAGGCGCGAGCCATGCAGTCCACGCCCCGACCGGCTGACGACCAGCCCGTCATATCCCTGCGCGGGGCCACCGCCTCGCTCGGCTCACGCCCCGTGCTGCGCGGCGTCGACCTCACCGTCCACCGCGGCGAGGTCGTCGCCCTGCTCGGCGCCAACGGCTCCGGCAAGTCCACCGCCGTCCGCGCCGTGGTCGGCCAGGTCCCGCTCTCCGGCGGCGACCTCTCCCTCTTCGGCACCGACTTCGGGCGTTTCCGCGACTGGTCGCGCATCGGCTACGTCCCGCAGCGCACCACCGCGGCCAGCGGCGTCCCGGCCACCGTGCGCGAGGTCGTCTCCGCCGGCCGGCTCGCCCGCTCCCGCTTCGGCCTCCTGCGCAAGGCCGACAAGGCCGCCGTCGAGCGCGCCCTCGTCCTCGTGGGGATGGAGTCGTACGCCGACGCCTCGGTCAACGCCCTTTCCGGCGGCCAGCACCAGCGCGTGCTCATCGCCCGGGCGCTCGCCGTCGAGCCCGAACTCCTGATCATGGACGAGCCGATGGCCGGCGTGGACCTCGCCAACCAGGAGGTCCTCGCGGGCGCCGTGCGCGAACAGGTCGCCGCCGGCACCACCGTCCTCCTGGTCCTGCACGAACTGGGCCCGCTGGAGCCGCTGATCGACCGCGCCGTCGTCCTGCGCGACGGCTGCGTCGTCCACGACGGCCCGCCCCCGGAGGCGGTCGGCCAGCACGCGCTGCCCGGCCACGACCACGTACACCCCCACGCGGCGCACGACGCCGAGCCCCTGCGGACGGGACTGCTGAGCTGATGGAATTCCTCGACTACGCCTTCATGCAGCGGGCGCTCCTCGCGGCCGTGCTGGTCGGCCTGACGGCCCCCGCGATCGGCACGTACCTCGTCCAGCGCCGTCAGGCGGTCATGGGCGACGGCATCGGCCACGTGGCCATGACCGGCGTCGCCCTCGGCTTCCTGCTCAACACCAGCCCGGTGTGGATGGCCACCCTCGTCGCCGTCCTCGGCGCGGTCGGCATGGAGCTGATCCGCTCCCGCGGGAAGACCAGCGGCGACATCGCGCTCGCCATGCTCTTCTACGGCGGCCTGGCCGGCGGCGTCATGATCATCAATCTGGCGCCGGGCGGCTCCACCGCCAACCTCACGAGCTACCTCTTCGGTTCCATCACCACCGTCTCGGCCGAGGACATCACGGCCGTGGTGATCCTCGCCGTGTTCGTCGTCGCCGTCACGCTCGGACTGCGCCGCCAGCTGTTCGCGGTCTGCCAGGACGAGGAGTTCGCCCGGGTCACCGGGCTGCCGGTGCGCGCGCTGAACCTGCTGATGGCGGTCACCGCCGCCGTCACCGTGACCGTGGCCATGCGCATCGTGGGTCTGCTGCTGGTCAGCGCCATGATGGTGATCCCCGTCGCGGCCGCCCAGCGGGTCACCCGCGGGTTCACCGCGACCCTCGCGGTGGCCATGACCATCGGCGTGCTCGTCTCGCTGACCGGCACGGTCACCACGTACTACGTCGACGCCCCCTCCGGCGGGTCGATCGTGCTCCTCGCCATCGCCGTGTTCATGATCATGACCGCGGTGTCGGCGCCCCTGGCCAAGCGCCGGGCGAACGCCGCACGCGCCGCCGAAGCGGTCTGCACCCGCGACGACGTGAAGGTCTAGGCCCGGCGGTCGCCTGGCACAATGGCCGCAGGCCTATACGAGGAGGAACCGGTGGCGACTGCGCCTGGCGAGATGAACGCGCCAGTACGAGGACGATCCACCCGCCAGCGGGCCGCCGTCGCGGCGGCGCTGGACGAGGTGGACGAGTTCCGCAGCGCCCAGGAACTCCACGACATGCTCAAGCACCGTGGCGATTCCGTGGGTCTGACCACCGTGTACCGCACCCTCCAGTCCCTCGCGGACGCGGGCGAGGTCGACGTCCTGCGCACCAGCGACGGCGAGTCCGTCTACCGCCGCTGCTCCACCGGGGACCACCACCACCACCTGGTCTGCCGCAAGTGCGGCAAGGCCGTCGAGGTGGAGGGCCCGGCGGTGGAGAAGTGGGCGGAGTCCGTCGCCGCCGAGCACGGCTACGTGAACGTGGCCCACACGGTGGAGATCTTCGGCACCTGCGCGGACTGCGCCGCCGCGGGCTGAACCGGACGAACCGGCAAGACAGGCCCTAGATCCGCCGCAGGTTCGCGTCCAGGAGTGCCCTCAGCCGGTCCACGTCGGCCGGCTGTCGGACGCCGCGCTTGGGCAGGACCGTCATGGCCACCGCCCCCTTGTCGTCGCTGAGCATGACGAACGCGCCGTCCGTCTCCGCGTACGTCGGCTGCGCGGCCCAGGAGATGCGCGATTCGGTGGTGGCCGTCTTCACGAGGACCCCCGAGCCGTCGACGACGGTGTGGCAGTCGCCCGCCTTCTCCAGCAGCCCCCGGAAGGCCCGCGCCTGGATGCGGGGACCGAACAGCGCGAACACCGACATCATCACGCCGGCGACGAGGAAGCCGGTCGCCTTGACCGCGGACTCGTCCCACGCGATCGCCAAGGCGCCGAGCAGCAACGACAGCACCCCGGTCACGGGGAACAGCCACCGCCTGCGGCGTCCGCCTGCGGTCCGCGAGTCGCGCAGGCGCACCGCCTCCGCGAGGTCCTTCGTGGTGATCCGATAGTCCAGTTCGACCGTCTGCGCGACGGACCCCGTCGCGCCGTACTCCATGTCCATGACAGCCGACCCTATCGGGATCACCGCGGCCGGCGGACTGCGCCGCCGGGCGCGGGTCTCGGCAGGTCAGGCCGTGGAGCCGGGCTCCGCCTGGTTGGGGACGGCGCCGCCGAAGCGGCGGTCGCGCTGGGCGTACTCCAGGCAGGCCCGCCACAGGTCACGGCGGTCGAAGTCGGGCCACAGCACGTCCTGGTAGACCATCTCGGCGTACGCGCTCTGCCAGATCAGGTAGTTGGAGGTGCGCTGCTCGCCGCTGGGGCGCAGGAACAGGTCCACGTCCGGCATGTCCGGGTAGTAGATGTACTTCGCGAAGGTCTTCTCGTTCACCTTCGACGGGTCCAGCTTCCCGGCGGCGACGTCGCGGGCGATGGCCTGCGCCGCGTCCGCGATCTCCGCGCGGCCGCCGTAGTTGACGCAGAAGTACAGGGTCATCGCGTCGTTGTCGACGGTCTGCTCCTGGGCGACCTGGAGCTCCTGGACGACCGACTTCCACATCTTCGGCATGCGGCCGACCCAGCGGATGCGGATGCCGAGCTCGTTCATCTCGTCGCGGCGGCGGCGGATGACGTCGCGGTTGAAGTTCATGAGGAAGCGGACCTCGTCGGGCGAGCGCTTCCAGTTCTCCGTCGAGAAGGCGTAGAGGGAGAGGTTCTTGACGCCCATCTCCAGGCAGCCCTTGAGCACGTCGAGGACGACGCCCTCGCCGACCTTGTGGCCCTCCGTGCGCGGCAGGCCGCGCTCCTTGGCCCAGCGGCCGTTGCCGTCCATGACGATGGCCACGTGGTTCGGGACCAGCTCGCCGGGGATCTTCGGCGGGACCGCACCGGACGGGTGCGGCTCGGGAACCTTGTACTCCCGGCGAGAGCGTCCCAGAATCCCGCGTCGTGCCATGTGCCCAGCTCCTATTTCTCGACGTATCGCAGGGAGCGTAGCCCGCGCTCCAGATGCCAGTGCAGGTAGGCCGAGACCAGCCCGCTGCCCTCCCGCACGTGACGCGCCTCGCACGCGTCGGCGTACCCCCAGTCGCCCGTCAGCAGGGCGCTGAGCAAGGCGATGGCCTCCGACGAGGGTACGACGCTGCCCGGCACGCGGCAGTCCCCGCATATGACCCCGCCCGCGGCGACGGAGAAGTGCCGGTTGGGGCCGTGGATGCCGCACTTCGCGCAGTCCTGGAAGCTGGGCGCGTAGCCGTTGACGGCGAGGGAGCGCAGCAGGAAGGCGTCGAGGATGAGGTGCGGTTCGTGTTCGCCGCGGGAGAGGGTGCGCAGGGCGCCGACGAGCAGCAGGTACTGCTGTACGGCGGGCTCGCCCTCGTTCTCTGTGAAGCGTTCGGCGGTCTCCAGCATCGCGGTGCCGGCGGTGTAGCGGGCGTAGTCGGTGACGATGCCGTTGCCGTACGGGGCGATGATCTCGGTCTGGGTGCAGAGCGGCAGGCTGCGGCCGATCAACTCGCTGCCCCGGGCGAAGAACTGCACGTCGGCGTGGGAGAAAGGTTCCAGCCCGGCCCCGAACTTCGATTTGGTGCGCCGGACGCCGCGCGCGACGGCCCGCACCCGTCCGTGACCGCGGGTGAGGAGCGTGATGATGCGGTCCGCCTCACCCAGCTTCTGGGTGCGCAGCACGATGCCGTCGTCGCGGAACAGACTCATGCGCCCATTCTCCCGTACGGGGGACAGCGCTGACCCCTCGTCCGGATGAGCGTCCGGACGAGGGGTCGGCACCCCTTGGGAGGATCAGGAGGCGGTGGTCTCCGCCGTGTCCGCCTTCTTCGCGGAGGCCGCCTTGTCGGCGTCGTCCGTCTCGTCCGCGTCGTCCGCCTTCTCGGCGCCGGCGGGGGCCGAGACCGGCTGGGCGGGGAGCTCGGTCTTGACGGCGTCGTGGGCGTCGTCCTTGGCCAGTCCGTTGAAGATCAGGTTGAGGACGATGGCGGCCGTGGCACCGAGGGTGACACCGCTGTTGAGCAGCGAGGACGCGTCGGGGCTCACGTGCTTGTCGAAGTAGAGCGGGACGGTGGCGGGGAAGAGCGCGAGAGCCAGCGAGACGCCCACGATCAGCGCGTTCTTCTCCTCCTTGAGGTCCACCTTGGCCAGGGTCTGGATACCGGCCAGGGCGACCATGCCGAACATCACGGTGGCCGCGCCGCCGAGGACGCCCGGCGGGACGGAGGCGACGATCGCGGCGGCCTTGGGCAGCAGACCCAGGATGATCATGAACACACCCGCGGCGACGACCACGAAGCGGCTCTTGACCTTGGTCATCCGCACCAGGCCGACGTTCTCGGCGAAGGCGACGTACGGGAAGGAGTTCAGGATGCCGCCGAGGGCGGTCGCGGCGCCGTCGGCACGCAGGGCGCGGGCCACGACCTCGCTGTCGACCTCCTTGCCGACGATGTCGCCGACGGCGTAGGTGTCACCGGTGGTCTCGACCATGGTGATCAGCATGACGATCAGCATGAGGAAGATCGGGAACCATTCGAACTTCGGGGCGCCGAAGTGGAAGGGCGTGGTGATGCCGACCCAGTCGGACTGGCCGACGTTGCCGAACTTGGCGTCGCCCAGCACGAAGGCCGCGAGGGTACCGCCGACCAGGCCGAGCAGGATGCTGATGCTGCGCAGGAACGGTCCGCCGAACTTCATCAGGACGAGGATGAAGAGCATGGTGCCGCCGGCGTAGGCCAGCTGCGTCGGCACACCGCCGTCGGCGAGCGTCGGAACGCCGCCGGCCGCGTCCTTGAGGCCGACCGGGATCAGCACGATGCCGAGCACCGTGATGACCGTGCCGGTGACCACCGGCGGGAAGAGCCGCATGACGGCCTTGAAGGCGCCTGCCGGCAGCCAGGCGAACGCGAAGGTCGCGATGCCCGCCGTGATGACGGCGCCGTAGATGACCAGGAGCGCCGCGGTTCCACCGCCGGCACCGAGGCCGATGGCGATCATCGGGGACACGGCCGTGAAGGTCACGCCCTGGATCAGCGGCAGTCGCGCGCCGATCCTGCCGATGCCGAAGGCCTGGATGATCGAGGCGATACCGCAGGTGAAGAGGTCTGCGTTGATCAAGTAGACGAGCTGTTCAGGGCTCAGCTTGAGCGCGC
The DNA here is from genome assembly GCF_042892775.1 of Streptomyces sp. NPDC001717. Lineage (NCBI taxonomy): Bacteria > Bacillati > Actinomycetota > Actinomycetes > Kitasatosporales > Streptomycetaceae > Streptomyces > Streptomyces sp. NPDC001717. The sequence continues at coordinate 137,990 of NZ_JBIAUK010000009.1, forward strand.
TGCCGACGATGATCGGGACGATCACCGCGCCGGCGTAGAACGCGAGTACGTGCTGGAAGCCGTACAGCGCGAGCTTGGGGAGGGGGAGCACCTCGTCGACCGGGTGCGTGCTCTGCTCTCCACTGGTGGAAAGCCGGGCGGCGACACGTGCCATCTCTGCCTTGCCCTTCAAGAGGTAGGTAATTGAGAGGAGATCTGGTTATCCCTGGGCGAAGTGGGTCCGTTATCCCGTTGATCCGCCAGGGTTTCAGTGCGTTCACGTTCACGCTGTTGCGTTGCATCCAAGCCGGGCCCTGTTTCCGGCGCCGTCTTGTCGTGTGACCGGAATTGAACGCCTGTGGGAGGCCTCACAGATATCGTCGACTTACACAAATTGTTGACCTCTGGTGACTTCGGATCTGTAGGTTTCTCCAGTGGTGCGGACCCACCCGGCGGGGCTATGCGAAACGGCACGCGGAAGTGCCCGCTCCGGGGCTGCACCCGCGAAGCACACAGGGTGTGAGCTGCGGATAAGGAGTTCGCCGACGTTCGGATTCGCGAAGTCGAACCATGCCCGTCGACCGTCCACCTGGTGGACCGATCCTGTGTGGATGACGTGATTCCGGCGTTCACAGGACGTTCACGAGGCTCTAAATCGCCCCCGTGAGGCCGGATCGTTACCTCCCGGCACGTCTGTTTCGGACGGATCTGCTCCGCTGAGCGGATGTGACCGTCCGGGAACACGAAAACGCCCGAACCCCAAGGGTTCGGGCGTCACCGTGCAGATGCGGACGACTACGGAGCGCGTACCGCCGACAACAGCCGCCCCACCTCGTCGACGTCGATGCGCAGCGCCGCGCCGACGGTGGAGAGCACCTCGCGCTCGGCCGGGGTGTACGGGCCGTCCGCGAGCGCGATGCGAGCGCCCTGCAGCAGGATCGACTCGCGGCCCGGGCCCGCGAGATGCGGCGCCAGCGGTTCCAGGGCCTCGTGGAGCTCGATCGAGAGGGCGGCCCCGCAGCACTCCGGTACGTCGTACAGCCCGAGCCGGCCCTCGTCGGCGGTCAGCGCGGCCACGAGGGCCTCCAGCTGCTCCTCGGTGCACTCGGGGAACCCGGCGGCCCGTACGGCGCCCGCCGCGGCCTCCAGCGCCCCGCGCGAGGCCGTTCCGCCGGCCGCGAGCACGGCGAGGCTCACGGTGTGCACGGCGTCGCGCAGCATCGCCGTGAAGCGGGCGGTGGTCAGGTGCTCCAGGACCTCGGTGTCGAAGCGCTCGCGGCAGCCCTGGCACTCGACGATCGGCCCGGCCTGCCCGCGCGGCAGCAGCGGGACGCCGAGGACGGTGAACCGGCGGCGCCCCGTGCGCCTGCGGTAGTTGCGGTCGCCACCGCAGGACGGGCAGAAGAACTCCCCGTCGCCCACGGTGCTCCAGGTGGTACGGGTGCCCCAGACCGTCAGCTTCCGGCCGTCCCCACCCCGAACTGGCAGCACGTCGCACCTCCGTAACCTTCCGGCAACATCGCCGGGTTGGCGTGATGTTAGCCACATGGGTGAGGCCGCGTCAGTCGTGTGACAGGACAACATGTGTCGCCGCGCGGACTTGGCCGATCCGCGCCCCTGCCTCCGAGCCCTAGGGTCTGCCCCATGAACGAGAAGTCCTGCCTGGTGACGGGCGCCGCGAGCGGGATCGGCCGGGCCACCGCCACGCTGCTGGCCCGCGCGGGGGCCCGGGTCACCGCGGCCGACATCAATGGCCCCGGCGTCGAGCGCCTGCGCGCGTCGCTCGCCGACGAGGGGTTCGCCATCACGACGGTGAGCGGCGACGTGTCCGTTCCGGAGGCCAACCGCGCGATGGTCGCCGCCGCCGTGGAGGCCTACGGGCGGCTCGACGTCGCCGTGGCGAACGCCGGCGTGCTCCCTCTTTCGGATGTACGGGAGACCACGCCCGCGGACTGGGACCACGTCATGGCGGTCGACGGCCGCGGCATGTTCCTGACGTGCAAGTACGCCATCGAGGCGATGATCGCGCAGGAGCGGCCCGGCGGGGCGCTGGTCTGCGTGTCCTCGATCTCGGGGGTGGCCGGGCAGGCGCGACAGGCCGCGTACGGGCCGGCGAAGTTCGTGGCGTCGGGGCTCACCAAGCACCTCGCGGTGGAGTGGGCGGACCGCGGGATCCGGGTCAACGCGGTGGCGCCCGGCACCATCCGTACGGAGCGGGTGTTGGCGCTGGACGACGAGCCGGGCGGTCCGGAGTACCTCGCGGAGATCTCCGCGGCGCATCCGATGGGCCGGCTCGGCGAGCCGGAGGAGGTGGCCCGGGTCATCGCCTTCCTGGCCTCGGACGCGGCCTCGTTCGTGACGGGCGTGGTGCTGCCCGTGGACGGCGGCTACCTGGCCCGCTGAGACGGCGGCCCCGGGAACGGCGGAACCCGGAACGACGGAACCCCGCCCCTCCACGAGGGAGGAGCGGGGTTCACGTGCGGGTGGATCAGCGGCCCGCGCGGTTGACGGCGGAGATGACCGCCTTCAGGGAGGCGCGGGTGGTGTTGGCGTCGATGCCGATGCCCCACAGGACCCGGCCGTCGATCGCGCACTCGATGTACGAGGCGGCCACGGCGGAGGCGCCCTCGCTCATGGTGTGCTCGGTGTAGTCCAGCAGGCGGGCGTCGACGCCGATGTCGGCCAGCGCGTCGAAGAAGGCCGAGATCGGACCGTTGCCGGTGCCGTTCAGGACCGTCTCGATCCCGTCCACGACCGCCTCGACGGTCAGCGTGTCGGTGCCGTCCTTGTCGGTGGTCGTCGAGCCGGAGCGCAGCTGGATGCGGCCCCACGGGTTCTCGGGGTTGGGCAGGTACTCGTCCGAGAAGATCTCCCAGATCGCCTTCGGCGTGACCTCGCCGCCCTCGGCGTCGGTCTTGGCCTGGATGATCCGCGAGAACTCGATCTGCATGCGGCGCGGCAGGTCCAGCTTGTGGTCGTTCTTCAGGACGTACGCGATGCCGCCCTTGCCGGACTGCGAGTTGACCCGGATGACCGCCTCGTAGGAGCGGCCGACGTCCTTGGGGTCGATGGGCAGGTACGGGACCGCCCACTCGATGTCGTCGACGGTCTTGCCCTGGGCGGCCGCGTCGGCCTCCATGGCGTCGAAGCCCTTCTTGATGGCGTCCTGGTGGGAGCCGGAGAAGGCGGTGTAGACCAGGTCGCCCGCGTAGGGGTGGCGCGGGTGGACCTCCATCTGGTTGCAGTACTCGCTGGTGCGGCGGATCTCGTCGATCTGGGAGAAGTCGATCTGCGGGTCGATGCCCTGCGAGAACAGGTTCATGCCCAGCGTGATCAGGTCGACGTTGCCGGTGCGCTCGCCCTGACCGAACAGGCAGCCCTCGATGCGGTCGGCGCCGGCCATCAGGGCCAGCTCGGCGGCGGCGACTGCGGTGCCGCGGTCGTTGTGCGGGTGCACGGAGATGCAGATGTGCTCGCGGCGGGTCAGGTTGCGGGCCATCCACTCGAAGCGGTCCGCGTGGGTGGAGGGAGTCGAGCGCTCCACGGTGGCGGGCAGGTTCAGGATGATCTCGCGGCCCTCGGACGGCTGCCACACGTCACAGACCGCCTCGCAGACCTCCAGGGCGAAGTCCAGCTCGGTGTCGGTGAAGATCTCGGGGCTGTACTGGTAGCCGAAGACGGTCTCGTCGCCCAGCAGCTTCTCGGCGTACTCCATGACCAGGCGGGTGCCGTCGACGGCGATCTGCTTGATCTGCTCCTTGGAGCCGCGGAAGACGACCCGGCGGAAGGTCGGGGCGGTCGCGTTGTACAGGTGCACGGTGGCGCGCTTGGCGCCGATCAGCGACTCGACGGTCCGCTCGATCAGGTCCTCGCGGGCCTGGGTCAGTACGGAGATGGTGACGTCGTCCGGGATCGCGCCCTCTTCGATGATGGAGCGCACGAAGGCGAAGTCGGTCTCGCCGGAGGACGGGAAGCCGACCTCGATCTCCTTGTAGCCCATGCGCACCAGCAGGTCGAACATCTCGCGCTTGCGGCTGGGGGTCATCGGGTCGATCAGCGACTGGTTGCCGTCGCGCAGATCGGTGGAGAGCCAGCGGGGAGCCTTGGTGACGCGGGCGTCCGGCCAGGTGCGGTCGGGGATGTCCACCTGCTCGTACTGGCCGTACTTGTGGATCGGCATCCCGGAGGACTTCTGGGTGTGGGTCGCGTTGGTGATGGGCGTGGGGCGACCGACAAAAGGCTGCTGGCTCATGGCGTTGGGCTCCTCGCGTGTCCGCGTGTAGTTCGCTGGAACGGCCGACGGCGGTCGTAAAAACCGCAACACCAAACTCCGCGGGGAGGGGGTCGGCCTACGACTACAGACCCTCGCCGCGGCAGCTAAGGAGAAGCAGCCCGAAACGCATGATGGGCCGAGCCTAGCCGAGCCGCGCCGTAACGCGAGGACCTGTTTCAGTATGCAAGACCGCCCTGTCCGATTTGTACCTAATGTGAGCCAAGACTCTTTCCTTCCGGGAAGGTCCGTTTGATCCGTCAATCCGACGCCACGACTTTCGGACATGCGAATGAATCATGGTCGCGGGTAGTGACACGACCATGACCCGCTGCCACCGTTTCGGGCATGAATGCCTTCAATGCCCGCCGTCATCCCGTCTTCTGCACCGTCGTCCCGCCCCACCTGCTCGACAAGGCCGCCCAGTCCGCCGACTCCCGGCGCGCCGACCTCGCCCAGAGCACCCTCGAACACGACGCCATGCTGCGCACCCGGCGCCGGGTCACCACCGTCCGCGGGATCGCCCCCGCACTCGAAGCGCCCACCTCCGACGGACCGGACCGGACGATCTACGACGCCCAGCACCGCACCCGGCTGCCCGGGAAGAAGGTGCGCGTCGAGGGCGACCCGTTGGACAAGGACGCCACCGTCAACCGCGCGTACGCGGGGCTCGGAGCCACGTACGAACTGTTCCGGCAGGGCTTCGGGCGCCGCTCGATCGACGACTCCGGGCTCCCGCTCGACGCGAGCGTCCACTACGGCGAGGACTACAACAACGCCTTCTGGGACGGCCGCCAGATGGTCTTCGGGGACGGCGACGGGGACCTCTTCCTCGATTTCACGGTGTCGATCGACGTCATCGGGCACGAGCTGACCCACGGGGTCACCCAGTACACGGCGAACCTGGCGTACCTCGGGCAGTCCGGCGCCCTGAACGAGTCGATGTCGGACGTCTTCGGCTCCCTGATCAAGCAGTACTCCCTGGACCAGACCGCCGAACAGGCCGACTGGCTGATCGGCGCCGGCCTGCTGGGCCCCAACGTCACCGGGGTCGCCCTGCGCTCGATGAAGGCTCCGGGGACGGCGTACGACGACGACGAGCTCGGCAAGGACCCGCAGCCGGCCACCATGGACGACTACGTGAACACCAACCGGGACAACGGCGGGGTGCACATCAACTCCGGCATCCCCAACCACGCCTTCTACGTCGCGGCGACCGAACTGGGCGGCAAGGCCTGGGAGCGGGCCGGGCAGATCTGGTACGACACCCTGACGGGCGGGCAGCTGGCCTCGAACGCCAAGTTCACGGACTTCGCCCGGCTGTCCACCGCGGCGGCCGCGGCCCGGTACGGGGAGGGCGGCGCCGAGCACCGGGCGCTGCAGAAGGCGTGGTCGGTGGTGGGAGTGCCGCTCGTGGGGTAGGACGGCTGCCATGCGGATTCAGGTGGTGCGGACGGGCGGCTTCGCGGGCATCGAGCGACGGGCCGAGGTGGACACCTCGGGCCGGCCGGACGAGGACGAGTGGCGGGCCCTGGCCCATCTGGCGCTGGGGCCCACCTCGCCGAGGCACGCGCCGGAGGGGGTGCGGGACGGGTTCTCGTACGAGATCACGGTGGACGGGCGGACGGTGTCCTGCCACGACCCGCACCTCTCGGACGCGCAGCGCACGCTGATCTCACGGGTCCTGAAGGAAGGGGCCTGATAAGAGGGTGCTCCGGAAGCCCCCCTTTGGTTGGATGCCGGGATGACCACGATCTTGGACTCGCTGGAGCGGTACTACGACACGGTGCCCCGGGTGGGCGGTGCGCGGGCCGAGGACTTCGGCCCGCTGACCCTGTTCGTCCAGGAGGGCGCTGGCTGGCCGTACTACGCGCGGCCCGCGCTCGGCGGCTCCGCCGCGACCGTGGCGGACGTGGAGCGGGTCCTGGCCCGGCAGCGGGAGCTGAAGGTCCCCGAATCCTTCGAATGGGTGGCCGAAACGACCCCCTCGCTGCGGGGACCGGTGGAGGCGGCGGGACTGCACGTCCACGCACACCCGCTGATGGTGCTGGGCGCCGGGGCGGTCCCCCTCTCCGCGCATCCCGACGTACGACTGCTCGGCGCGGACGACCCGCTGCTGAAGGCGGCGGTGACGGTCCCGGCCCTGGCCTTCGCGGCCCCCGGGACCGCGGTCGGCGAGGCCGGTCCGGCGGAACTGGCGGCGAAGACGGCCGAGCCGTGGGCCGAGGAGGGCCGGGCCCGGGTGGCCGGGAAGATCGCGGCGGGCACCACCGCCCTGGCGGCCGCCGTCCGCGACGGCGTGGTGCTCTGCGCGGGCCAGTACAACCCCGTCGGCGACGTCGCCGAGGTGGTGGGCGTCGGCACCCTCCCGTCGGCCCGCCGCCAGGGCCTTGCCCTCGCGGTCACCGCGGCCCTGGTCGCCCGCGCCCTGGAGCTGGGGGCGCGCACCGTCTTCCTCTCGGCGGGCGACGAGGACGTGGCTCGCATCTACGGCCGCATCGGCTTCCGCCGGGTGGCGACGGCCCTGATCGCGGAGCCCCCGGAGGCCTAGCCTCCAGGGCTGGGTTCGCCGGATCGGGTTCGCCGGATGGGGTTCGCCGGATCGGGCCGGATCGGATTTGCCGGATCGGCAACAGGGTTTGCCGGATCCCGGGCGCCGGGCGGAGCATCGGAGGACGTAGACCGGACGACCGAGCCCGAACCGGAAGAAGGCCCCATGCACGAGCACGAGCACGCCCACACCCACGCCCACACCGGCGCCGGTGAGCCCGCCGGAGAGGCGGAGTTCTGGGACGGCCGCTACAGCGAGAGCACCCGGATCTGGAGCGGCAATCCGAACGCGCTCCTGCTCCGGGAGGCCGAGGACCTGGCCCCCGGCCGAGCGCTGGACCTCGGCTGCGGGGAGGGCGCGGACGCCGTCTGGCTGGCCCGGAAGGGGTGGCGGGTCACCGGCGTCGACATCTCCAAGGTCGCCCTCGGCCGGGCCGCCGAGCACGCCGCCGAGGCGGGCGTCGGCGACCGGATCGCCTTCGAGCACCACGACCTCGGGGAGTCCTTCCCCGCCGGAGAGTTCGACCTGGTCTCCGCCTGTTTCCTGCACAGCCCGGGCGACATGCCCCGCGAACGGATCCTGCGCACGGCCGCGGCGGCCGTCGCCCCGGGCGGGGTGCTCTTGGTGGGCGGCCACGGCGGCTGGGAGCACGGGGCCGAGAACCCGCACCCGGAGCTGCACTTCCCCACCCCGCAGGAGGTCCTGGCGGACCTGGAGCTGACGGAGGACCACTGGGAGGTCCTGGTCTGCGCGGAGCACGCCCGGGTCGGCGCCGAGGCCGACCGCCCGGGCCCCGGCTACGACAACGTGCTCAAGGTCCGCCGCCTCCGCTAGCCGGCGGGGGCCGTCGGACTCCTAGAAGCCGAGCTTGCGGAGCTGCTTGGGGTCCCGCTGCCAGTCCTTGGCGACCTTCACGTGGAGGTCGAGGAAGACCGGGGTCCCGAGCAGCGCCTCGATGTGCTTGCGCGACTTCATCCCGACCTCCTTCAGGCGGGAGCCCTTCGGGCCGATGATGATGCCCTTCTGGCTGGGCCGCTCGATGTAGACGTTCGCGTGGATGTCCAGCAGCGGGCGGTCCGCCGGGCGGTTCTCCCGAGGGATCATCTCCTCGACGACCACGGCGATGGAGTGCGGCAGTTCGTCGCGCACGCCCTCCAGGGCGGCCTCGCGGATCAGCTCCGCGACCATGACCATCTCGGGCTCGTCGGTGAGGTCGCCCTCCGGGTACAGCGGCGGGCTCTCCGGCAGCAGCGGCGCGATCAGGTCGGCCAGCAGCTGGACCTGGGTGTCGCCGACGGCCGAGACGGGCACGATCTCCGCCCACTCGATGCCGAGCTCCGCGCCGAGCTGGTGGATGGCGAGGAGCTGTTCGGCCAACGCCTTCGACTCGACCAGGTCCGTCTTGGTCACGATGGCGATCTTGGGGGTCTTCTTGATCGCCGCGAGTTCCTTCGCGATGAACTTGTCGCCGGGGCCGAGCTTCTGGTCGGCCGGCAGGCAGAAGCCGATCACGTCGACCTCGGCCCAGGTGGTCCGCACGACGTCGTTCAGCCGCTCGCCGAGCAGCGTGCGCGGCTTGTGCAGGCCGGGCGTGTCGACGAGCACGAGCTGGGCGTCGGGGCGGTGCACGATGCCGCGGACCGTGTGGCGGGTGGTCTGCGGCCGGTTGGAGGTGATCGCGACCTTGGTGCCCACGAGTGCGTTGGTCAGGGTCGACTTCCCCGCGTTGGGGCGGCCGACGAAGCAGGCGAAGCCCGCACGGTGCGGGCCGGTGGACTCGGGGGAACGATCGCTCATACGGGCCATTCTCCCCGATGCGGCTCCCAGCGCCGACCAGACCACGGTGACGAGGGCCACGATGGCCGTGAGCGGCGGATGCGCGGCGAAGTCCGCGCCGCCCCGGGCCGTGGCCCCCTCCGCCCGGGCCCGGATCGTCACCTCGGCCCATTCCACGGCGGGCGGGCCGTCCCAGCGGGCGCCGAGCCGCACTTCCTGACCCGGCAGCAGTTCCGAGGGAAGTCCTGCGAGCGGGCGGCCGGCGGCCAGGGTCCGGCCCAGGGCCCCGGTGGCGGTGAGCTCGGCGCGCGGCCGCAGGGTGACGTTGCCGATGTTGTGGAGCGTGTACGAGACCTCCGCGCGGGAGCCCTTCCCCTCGACCCGGACCCCCTCGACGGCGAGGGCGGGGGCCGTCGGACCGGTCACCCGCAGGTACAGCCGGGCGGCGACGGCCTGCCGGATCCCGATTCCCTGTTTGGCGATGCCCAGCGCGTCGGCGGGGGCGGGGCGGTCCTCCATGGCGACGATCGCGCCGGGGTGGTCGCCGGGTTCGGCCCGCTCGGGCACGGTGACGGTGAACCCGACGCTGACCGCACTCCGGGCCGGGACGGTCACCCTCTCCCGGTCGAGCCGCGCCCACGCGGCGGCGGCCCGGCGCGGCTCGTCGGGCCCGCGCAGGGCGAAGCCGCCGTCGCGGGCGGTGTTGTAGGCGTCGGCGGCGTAGAGGCGGAAGGTGCGGGGGCGGTCGGTTCGGTTGGCGAGGGTGACGGCGTCGGTGACGGCCGCGCCGGGGGCGGCCGCGAGGTAGAAGTACGGCCGCTGCCCGACGGCGTTGGCCGCCGGCAGCACGGACCACTGCCCGTTGTCGGCGGCCCCGGCCACCCCGGCCGCGCCGCCCACCAGCCCCACCACCACGGCCAGGCCGCCGAACAGGGCCCCCAAGAGCCGCCGGAGCCGCCCGCCGCCGGACCTCGGCGCCGCTGCGCGGGGCCTTCCCCCACCCCGCCCCTTCCCCAAACCGGGGCTCCGCCCCGGGCCCCGCTCCTCAAACGCGGGAGGGGCTGGGTTTCGGTTGCTGCCGTCCGCCAGGTGCGGCTCCCCTGCCCGCAGGGCGACCTCAGCTCCGCCGGGGACAAATCCAGCCCCGCCGGCGTGTGAGGCGCGGGGGTCCGGGGGCGGGGCGGAGCCCCGGGGCGGGGGGCCGGGGGCGGAGCCCATGGTTTCGGGAAGGGGTGGGGTGGGAGACGCCCCGCGCAGCGGCAGCCGGGGCGTCACGAGAGGGTCAGCGTCAGGACCGCCGTGTACGCGCCCGGCGGGGTGTACCGCGGCACCTGGAGCGTGACCGCCGCGTCGACGGTGAAGGTCCCGCCGACCAGCGCGGCGTCACCCGTGGACGCCAGCACCGCACCCTCCGGCCCCACCACCCCCGCACTGCCCGCCGCACACGCACTCGCGCTCCCCGGCGCCGCCACGCACACCGGCGTCCAGGACAGCGACGCACCCGGGATGCGGACCCCGCCCGGCCCCGTGAAGTCGGTGACCTTGCCGATCAGGGACCATCCGGCCGGCCCGCCCCGCGCGTCCGTGACGGTGACCGTGCCGATGCGGCCGGGCGCGGCGCCCCCGTCGCCGTACGGGACCGCCCCCAGGGTGATGTCCTCGCCGGTCTGGGTCATGGACAGGGTGCCCGGCTCGACGGTGGCGGTGACCCGCTGCTCGGCGGTCGCCGTGGCGGCCGCCGCGCCCGCCGGCGCCGCGTCGACGACCGCGTACGCAGCCGGCCCCGAGCCCCGCTTCGCCGTCCAGGCCGGGCCCTCGTAGGCGACCACCGCCGTGGTGGCCCTGTCCTTGACCGGCAGTTCCGCCACCGCCACGCCGTGCTCGTCGGCGGTGGCGGTGACCCGGTCGGCTGTCTCCGCGGCGCCCGCCCGCCCGGCGACCGTCACCGCGGCGCCCGGGGCGAAGCCGGCCGCGGTGACCTTGACCCCGGCACCCGGTCTCCCGGAGGGAGCGGCGAGGAAGACGCTGCGCAGGTTGGCCGTGGGCAGGTCGCTCGCGGTGAGCCGGGCCGAGACCGGCACCCCGGACGGCCCCTCTGCGGCGGGGGTGCACACGGTGTCGAGGCCCAGCGGGTGGCTGGTGTGCAGGGTGTAGCCGCCCGGGGCGAGGGCCGTCTGCCCCGGGGCGGTGACGGTGAAGGTGCCGGTCATGGTGACGGCGGGCAGGGCCGCCCCGGCCGGGACGGGGTCGTTGCGCGCGGCGCCGACCACGGTGACCTCGCCGCTCTGGGCGCCGGAGAGCAGCACCCGCCCGGTCGGGGTCAGGGCGTCGGCGGGGAGTTCGGCGCCGACGGGGTTCACGGCGGGAGTGCGGGCCACCTGGTAGGTCACCGTGACGGTGTCGCCGACCTGCGGCGCCGGGTTGTCGACGGTGATCTTGGCGGTGGTCGGTCCGTCGGCGGGCGGCAGTCCGGCTTCCTGGGGCGGCAGGCAGTGCGTGGGGAACTCCACCTGGCCGACCGGGGTCTCCCCCTCGGCCGCGGCCGGTGCGCTCAGGGCGCCCCCGGTCGTCGCGGCGAGCACCGCCATGCCGACGGCTGCCGACCATCTTCGGTTCCGCGCCCCTTTTCGCACTGCCCGCCCCCTCCGCTCCGCAGGGGGCCATTCACGAGCGGCGGGCGGGAGAAGTCAATGCACGGCCTCCGCACCAACTGATGGCCCATCAGGAGATGACAGCGTGCCCGCGCCCATGCCCGCGCTCGCGCCCGTGCCCGTCGGCTCCGCCCGAGGCCTGGAAGGTGCGCCGGTAGGCGGTCGGGCTGACGCCGAGTGCCGCCTGCACGTGCTTGCGCAGCGACTGGGCCGTCCCGAAGCCCGCCTCCCGCGCCACCCTCTCGATCGGGAGGTCGGTCTGCTCCAGCAGCTGCCTGGCCCGCTCCACCCGCTGCGCCGTGATCCACTCGCCCGGGCTGACGCCCACCTCTTCCCGGAACCGGCGGGTGAAGGTCCGTACGGACACCGCCTCCCGCCGGGCCAGGTCGCCGAGGCTGACCGGCTCGTGCAGCCGGTCCATCACCCACGCCCGGGCCGCCGCCGTTCCGGCGAACTGCGGCTGCGGCACCGGGCGCTCGATGAACTGGGCCTGCCCGCCCTCCCGGTGCGGCGGTACGACGGTGCGCCGGGCCACGTCGTTGGCGACGGCCGCGCCGTGGTCGCGCCGCACGATGTGCAGGCACAGGTCGATGCCGGAGGCGACACCGGCGGAGGTCAGGACGTCCCCGTCGTCGGTGTACAGCACGTTCGCGTCGACCCGTACGGCCGGGAAGAGCCGCTGGAAGTGCTCGGCGTACGCCCAGTGGGTGGTGGCCCGGTGACCGTCCAGATATCCGGCCGCCGCCAGGACGTAGCCGCCGGTGCAGATGGAGACCAGGCGGGTGCCGGGCCGGATGTGCGCGAGGGCCGCCGCCAGCTCGTCGGTCAGGACGCCCTTCTCGTGGACCGGGCCGAGCTCGTACGAGGCCGGCACCACGACGGTGTCGGCCGTGGCGAGCAGTTCGGGGCCGTGCTCGACGTGGACCGCGAAGTCGGCGTTGGTGGACACCGGTCCGGGCCGCAGACCACACGTGAGGGTCTCGTAGTGGGCGCGCCCTTCCGCGTCCCGGGAGTAGCCGAAGATCCGGTGCGGGATGCCGAGCTCGAAGGGCAGCAGGCCCGCGAGCGCGAGGACGGCGACGCGATGCGGCTTCATGGCCCGATCGTAGCGAAGCATGTCGGTCGGGCCACTGTCGCGGAGGGCACCGCGGCCCGGAAGCTGCCTACGTGACGCAGACAGCACCAACACCCGGACCCACCTCCACCGACGCCCCTGTCGCCCCCCGCCGGGCCGGCCGCGTCCACCGCGCCTGGTTCGCCGCGGCCGTCGCCTTCGTGACGATCATCGGCGCGGCCGCCTTCGCCTCCCTGCCCGGCCTTCTCATCGAGCCGCTGCACGAGGAGTTCGACTGGTCGCGCGGCACGATCGGCCTCGCCGTCTCCGTGAACCTCGCGCTCTACGGGCTCACCGCGCCCTTCGCCGCGGCGCTGATGGACCGCTTCGGCATCCGCAAGGTCGTCGCGGTCGCCCTGACCGTCATAGCCTGCGGCTCCGCGGCCACGGTGTGGATGACCGCCGCCTGGCAACTGGTGCTGCTGTGGGGCGTGCTGGTGGGCCTGGGCAGCGGCTCGATGGCCCTCGCCTTCGCGGCGACGGTGACCAACCGCTGGTTCACCGCGCGGCGCGGGCTGGTCACCGGCATCCTGACCGCCGCGGGCGCCTCCGGCCAGTTGGTCTTCCTGCCGCTGCTGTCCTGGCTGGTGGAACACCACGGCTGGCGCCCGGCCGCGATCACGGTGGCTCTCTCCGCCCTGGCCGTGGTCCCCTTCGTGTGGCTGCTGCTGCGCGACCACCCGGCGGACGTGGGCCTCGCCCCGTACGGGGGCACGTACGCGGCGAAGCCCGCACCGGTCCCGGGCGCGGCGCGCAGGGCCGTGACCGTCCTGTTCAAGGCGGCCCGGACCGGCCCCTTCTGGCTGCTGGCGGGCACCTTCGCGATCTGCGGTGCCTCCACCAACGGCCTCGTCCGGATCCATTTCGTACCGGCGGCCCACGACCACGGCATGCCGGTGACGGCGGCCGCGGGACTGCTCGCGGTGGTCGGAGTGTTCGACGTCGTCGGCACGATCGCCTCCGGCTGGTTCACGGACCGCTTCGACGCCCGGCGCCTGCTGGCCGTGTACTACGCCCTGCGCGGCATCTCGCTGCTCTTCCTGCCGATGCTGCTGGCGCCGGAGGTGCGGCCGCCGCTGGTGTTCTTCATCGTCTTCTACGGCCTGGACTGGGTGGCGACCGTCCCGCCGACCATCGCCCTGTGCCGGGAGCAGTACGGGGAGGACAGCGCGATCGTCTTCGGCTGGGTCCTGGCCTCCCACCAGGTCGGCGCGGCGGTGGTCGCCTTCCTCGGCGGCCTGGCGCGGGACGCCTTCGGCTCGTACGACCTGGTCTGGTACGCGTCGGGGGCGTTGTGCGCGGTGGCGGCGCTGATGTCGATGACCATCCGCCGCCTTCGGCCCTTGGCGGGCCCGGCCCCGGAACACCCCCGCCCGTCCGGCGCCTGAAGCCACGCCCGGCGGCGCCTCGATCGCCTGCGGGGCCGATTGCCTCCGGCGGCGCCTCAAACGCCGGCGAGGCTGAATTCGGCTGCTTCCGTCCGCCAGGTGCGGACCGAATGGCCCCCGGGGCAAGTCCAGCAGCGGACGCATCCACCCCAGCAGGTCAGACCCAGCCCCGCCGGCACCATCCAGCCCCGCCGGCGTTTGAGGCGCGGGGTCTGGGGCGGAGCCCCAGAACGGGTCCGGGCGGAGCCCGGGGAACGGTGGAAGGGCGGGTAGGGGACGGCCCCGCGCAGCGGCACCCCGGGGCGGCCCGCACGCGAAGGGCCGTCGGGGCCGGGCGCGCGCCGGGGCACCTCCTCGGGCGTCGAACCCAATGCCGCACCGGCAACACGAGCGGGTTTCGTTCGACGCCCTGCGGGGGCGCCCCACCGCACACCCGACCCCGACGACGCGGGAGTGCCAAGTGGGGGGGGCGCCCCGCCGAGCACCGGCGTTCGACGTCCCCGCGGGGGATCGCCGCACACCCGACCCCGACGGCGCCGCGGTACGGCGCCGCAGCCGCAACGGGCCGCCGCCGGAGGCTACGCGCCGGCCGGAGTCGTCGACTTCAGGGTGCCGTCCGGGGCGGCCAGCAGGACCGGGGTGTCCGGGCCCCCGAGGTCGCGCACGGCCGCACGATCGGCCTCCGCCGGGGCATCGACGGCGGAGACGACGGCCGCCGCCTCCAACGACCGCGCCCCGCTCGCGACGGCCATGGCGACCGCGGTCTGCAGCGCGCTCAGCTTGAGGGAGTCGAGCTCCACCGTCCCGGCGACGTACGTGCGGCCGGTCTCGTCGCGCACGGCCGCCCCCTCGGGCACTCCGTTGCGGGCCCGTGCACTGCGCGCGAGCGTGATGATCTTGGTGTCCTCGGGGTCGATCCCGGTGCTGTCGGTCATGGGCGAAAGCATATGGAGCGCCCCGGCCGGGCCGTGCAACGACCCCGCCGGGGCACCCTCCCCTCCATGCCCCGTTCCCCCTGGGGCACCCCAAACCTAAGCGGCGGATAAGGGCTTCCCGCGTTCCGAAGGTCCCTTACCCACAGGACCTTCGACCCGTCACGCCCGGTCGAGCTTCAGCCGTTCCGCCTTCGGCAGGCCGGCGACCACCAGGTCGTAGCTGTCCTCCACCAGCTCCCGGACCATCTCGTCCGGCAGCCCGCCCGGCCCGCCCACCGTCACCGTGTTCCAGTGCCGCTTGTTCATGTGGTAGCCCGGCGCGATCGCCTCGTGCTCCTCCCGCAGCCGGACCGCGAGCTCCGGCTCGCACTTGAGGTTGACCTTCAGCGGCTCGGCGTCCAGCGCGGACAGCGCGAACATCTTCCCCAGCACCTTGAACACCGAGGTTTCCGGCGTGAAGGGGAACTCCTCCACCGCCGCGTTGAAGCCCAGACAGAACGCGCGCAGCTGCTCCGGGGTCATTCGCCCTCCTCGCCCTCGCCCGCCGCCGCGACCACCGGCTCCACGAGCACCGTCACGATCTTGTTCCGGCGTCCCGCCGGTGATTCGGCCGTCAGCCGCAGCGGTCGCCCGTCGGGCAGTTCCACCGTGGCCGTGGCCCCCGCGATCGGCACCCGGCCGAGAGCCTTGGCCAGCAGGCCGCCGACCGTCTCCACGTCCTCGTCGTCGAACGCCTCGACCTTGAACAGCTCGCCCAGGTCGGTGATGTCGAGCCGGGCCGTGACCCGGTAGCGGTTCTCGCCGAGCTCCTCGACGGGCGGGAGCTCCCGGTCGTACTCGTCGGTGATCTCGCCGACGATCTCTTCCAGGATGTCCTCGATGGTGACGATGCCGGCCGTGCCGCCGTACTCGTCGATGACCACCGCCACGTGGTTGCGCACCTGCTGCATCTCCCGCAGCAGGTCGCCCGCGTTCTTGGTGTCGGGCACGAAGACGGCGGGCCGCATCGCCGTCGAGACCAGGTCGGCCTCGGCCTCGCGGCTGATGTGGGTCTTGCGGACCAGGTCCTTCAGGTAGACGATCCCGACGATGTCGTCCTCGTTCTCCCCGGTGACCGGGATGCGCGAGAAACCGGACCGCAGGGCGAGCGTGGTCGCCTGACGGACCGTCTTGTAGCGCTCGATGCAGATCAGGTCGGTGCGCGGCACCATCACCTCGCGCACCAGCGTGTCGCCGAGCTCGAAGACCTGGTGCACCATGCGCCGTTCGTCGTCCTCGATCAGCGATTCCCTCTCCGCCAGGTCCACCATGGCGCGCAGCTCGGCCTCGGAGGCGAACGGCCCCTTGCGGAAGCCCTTCCCGGGCGTGAGCGCGTTGCCGATGAGGATCAGCAGCTGCGGGATCGGTCCCATGACCCGGGCGAGCGGTACGAGGACGTACGCGGCGGCCGTCGCGGTGTTCAGGGGGTGCTGGCGGCCGATCGTGCGCGGGGAGACGCCCACGGCGACGAAGGAGACCAGCACCATCACGGCGATGGCCACGAGCAGCGCCGTCCAGGTCTCGCCGAACTCGTCGAGGCAGACGTAGGTGACCAGCACCCCGGCCGCCATCTCGCAGGTGACGCGGACCAGCAGTGCCACGTTCAGGTAGCGGGTGGGGTCCGCGGCGACCTGGGCGAGCTTCGCGCTACCGCGCCGCCCCTCCCGTACGGCCTGCTCCGCGCGGAAGCCGGAGATCCGGGCGATCCCGGACTCCGCGCACGCCGCGAACCAGGCGACCACGACCAGCAGCACCGCTCCGGTGATCAGCTGGGGGGCGTTCACGAGACGGTCGGGGCCGGCGACGGACCGGTGATGCCTCGCTCGGAGCGCCAGCCGTCGACGATGGCCGCCTGGAGACCGAACATCTCGGCCTTCTCGTCCGGCTCCTCGTGGTCGTAGCCGAGCAGGTGCAGCACCCCGTGGACGGTCAGGAGCTGGAGCTCCTCGTCCATGGAGTGCTGCGTCGGGGCTTCCTGGCCCTGCTTCTTGGCGACCTCGGGGCAGAGCACGATGTCACCGAGGAGCCCCTGCGGGGGCTCCTCGTCGTCCTTCGCCGGCGGACGCAGCTCGTCCATCGGGAAGGACATGACGTCGGTGGGTCCGGGCAGGTCCATCCACTGGATGTGGAGCTCCTCCATCGCGTCCTCGTCGATGACGATGACGGAGAGCTCGGACAGCGGGTGGATCCGCATCCGGGTGAGCGCGTAGCGGGCGATGTCGAGGATCGCCTGCTCGTCGACCTCGGTTCCGGACTCGTTGTTGACGTCGATCGACATGGTGCGCTGGGTTCTACTTCCGCTGGTGGCCGTTCGCGGCCTGCTGGCCGTCGTCGTACTTCTCGTACGCGTCGACGATACGGCCGACCAGCTTGTGCCGGACGACATCCTCGGACGTCAGCCGGGAGAAGTGGATGTCCGGTACCCCGTCGAGGATCTCCTGGACCTGACGCAGACCGCTCCTGGCCCCGCCCGGGAGGTCGATCTGGGTGATGTCACCGGTGATCACGATCTTCGAATCGAAGCCGAGTCGGGTCAGGAACATCTTCATCTGCTCGGTGGTCGTGTTCTGCGCCTCGTCGAGGACGACGAACGCGTCGTTGAGCGTACGACCGCGCATGTACGCCAGCGGCGCGACCTCGATCGTGCCCGCCGCCATCAGCCGCGGGATCGAGTCGGGGTCCATCATGTCGTGCAGCGCGTCGTAGAGCGGGCGCAGGTACGGGTCGATCTTGTCGAAGAGGGTGCCCGGCAGGAAGCCGAGCCGCTCCCCCGCCTCGACGGCCGGCCTGGTCAGGATGATGCGGCTGACCTGCTTGGACTGCAGGGCCTGGACCGCCTTGGCCATGGCGAGGTAGGTCTTTCCGGTACCGGCGGGGCCGATGCCGAAGACGATCGTGTTCTTGTCGATCGCGTCGACGTACCGCTTCTGGTTGAGCGTCTTGGGGCGGATGGTGCGGCCGCGGCTGGAGAGGATGTTCTGGGTGAGCACCTCGGCGGGCGTCTCGTCCGGACCGTTGCCGTTCTCGCTCGACTTGAGCATGGCGATCGAGCGTTCCACTGCGTCCTCCGTCATCGGCTGCCCGGTGCGGAGCACCAGCATCATCTCGTCGAACAGGCGCTGGATCAGTGCGACTTCCGCAGCCGCGCCGATCGCGCTGACCTGATTGCCCCGAACATGGATGTCGGCCTTCGGGAAGGCCTTCTCGATCACGCGCAACAGGGCGTCGCCCGAGCCGAGCACGGTCACCATCGGGTGGGTGGCCGGAACGGTGAAGTGGGCTCGCGCCTGCCCCGGCGCCGGGATGTGGGCTGTCGATGTCTGAGTCATGGGCCGGCACTGTGGCCTGCACATACCTCCCGCTGAAGGGCCGCGCTGTTCGACGACCTCCGGACTACCAAGCGTACGACGCCGCGCGGTCTTCCCCGAGAGGTTTTCGCCCCGGCGAAATGCGGGCCTGCGCGACCGCACGGCTACGCGGAGTGCCGGAAGCCGATCGTCGGCACCGCCCTGCGGCGGGCGGCCGGGGCCGAGGGCCTGGGAACGAGCTCGTCCAGGAAGGCGTAGCGGCCGCGCAGCTCCTCGGGGGCGGTCCGCCACCAGTGGGCCACCTCCGGCCAGCCGGGGGCCGACAGGGAGCCGCCGAACTCCTGCACCGAGAGCGCCGCCGTCAGCCCGGCGAAGGCGAGGCGGTCCGCCAGCGGCCAGCCCGCCAGGGTGCCGGTGACGAATCCCGCCACGTACACGTCGCCCGCGCCCGTCGGATCCAGCTCCTCCACCGCGATCCCGCGGACTTCGGCCGTCTCCCCGGTGCGCCCGTCCACCGCGTACGAGCCCTCCGCGCCCATGGTCACCACCGCGATCGGCACCTTCTCGGCCAGCGCCCGGGCCGCTGCGCGCGGGCAGTCGGTCCGGGTGTACCGCATCGCCTCGCCCGCGTTCGGCAGGAACGCCTCGCAGTGCTCCAGGTCGGCCAGGGCCCCGAGGTCCCAGCGCCCGCTCTCGTCCCACCCGGTGTCCGCGAAGACCCGCGAGCCGCGCCGGGCCGCCTCCCCGATCCACTCCTCGCCCCGGCCCGGTCCCAGCGAGGCCACGGCCGCCCGGGCTCTGGGCGGGCACTGCGGGAACGGCCCGGGGCCCGCCGGGAGCGGTGCCTCGTGGCCGTGGGAGACCATCGTGCGCTCGCCCTCGTACGCCATGGAGACCGTGACGGGGCTGTGCCAGCCGGGCACCGTGCGGGACATCGAGAGGTCGATGCCCTCGCCCTGTTCGAGCGCGTCCCAGCAGTACTCGCCGTAGTGGTCGGCCCCGAAGGCCGCGGCCAGCGAGGTGCGCAGGCCGAGCCTGGCCAGGGCGGTGGCCATGTTGGCGACGCCGCCGGGGCTGGATCCCATGCCGCGCGCCCAGGACTCCGTACCGCGTACGGGCGCGGAGTCGAGGCCGGTGAAGATGATGTCGAGGAAGACCGTGCCGGTGAGGAAGACGTCGCAGCCCGGCTCGTCCGGGTCCCGCACCGGACCGAGCGGGTCCACGGCGGCTGAGGCGCTGTCGAAACTGTTCCGACTCGTCACGGTTGCTCCCCCAGTTCTGGAAGGGTCGTTCCTGCGGTGGAAAGCTGCCGATCCTGTCCTCCTCGGCCAGGATCAAAACCCAGTGTGGCGCAGATCACCCTGCGAAGGTGCCTCCGGGGCGCCGCCCGGCCCGCGCTCCGAACACCGGCGGGGCCGGTCGTCCCCGGCCGGCCCCGTACGAAGCCCCGGGGCGCGAACTAGCCGCGCTTGGGCAGCGGCACCCGGACCAGGTCCGCCGCCACCGACAACTCGCCCTCGAAACCGGCCTCCCGGGCCTCGCGTTCGAACGCTTCCGGGTCGGTGTACCGCTGCGAGAAGTGGGTCAGCACGAGGTGGCGCACGCCCGCCGCCCGCGCGACCTCGGCGGCCTGACCGGCCGTGAGGTGGCCGTGCTCGGCGGCCAGCGCGGATTCGGTTTCGAGGAAGGTCGACTCGATCACCAGCATGTCGCAGCCCTCGGCGAGCGCCTCCACCCCCTCGCACAGCCGGGTGTCCATCACGAAGGCGAACCGCTGCCCGGCCCGGTGCTCGCTGACGTCGTCCAGCGACACCTCGCCGATCCGCCCCTCGCGCTGGATCAGGCCCACGTCCGGGCCCTTGATCCCGTGCCGCGCCAGCAGCCCGGGGACCATGCGCCGGCCGTCCGGCTCGGTGAGCCGGTAGCCGAAGGACTCCACCGGGTGCGAGAGCCGGTGCGCCTCCAGGACGTACGACGGCCCCTTCGCCACCGGCAGCATCCCGTCCCCCACGACGGGGGACTCCTCCAGCATCACGGTCTCCCGGTACGCCGTCGCGTACCGCAGCCGGTCGAAGAACTTCTGCCCGGAGGCCGGGTAGTGCGCGGCGACCGGGTGCGGCACCTTGTCGAGGTTGATCCGCTGGATCACCCCGGCGAGCCCGAGGCTGTGGTCACCGTGGAAGTGGGTGACGCAGATCCGGTTGATGTCGTGCGCGGCGACTCCGGCGCGCAGCATCTGCCGCTGCGTGCCCTCGCCCGGGTCGAAGAGGATGCCCTCGCCGTCCCAGCGCAGCAGGTAGCCGTTGTGGTTGCGATGGCGGGTGGGCACCTGACTGGCGGTACCCAGCACCACGAACTCTCGTACGGACACGTTCGTTCCCGGGCCGGCTAACCGGGCGGCCACTGGAGGCCGCGGCCTCCGAGGACGTGCAGGTGGGCGTGGAAGACGGTCTGGCCGGCGCCGGCGCCGGTGTTGAACACGACCCGGTAGCCGTGGTCGTCGATCCCCTCGTCGGCGGCGATCCGGCCGGCTTCCCGCAGTATGTCGGCGACGACGGTCGGCTCGGCCTCGGCGAGGGAGGCCGCGTCGGGGTAGTGCGTCTTGGGGATGACGAGGACGTGCGTGGGCGCCTGGGGGTTGATGTCCCGGAAGGCGACGGTCGTTTCGGTCTCCCGGACCACCGTCGCGGGGATCGACCCCGTGACGATCTTGCAGAACAGGCAGTCGGCCTGCGGTTCCCCGGCCATTGCTGAGCCTCCCGTGGTGTTGATCAGTCCGCGCATCGTATCGGCCACGGCCGCCGACCCCGGGCGGGAACGGCCCCCGAAGGGCAAGTCCGCGGCCGGACGCCGCCGTCCGGACCCCGGCCGGTATCGACCCGAGGGCCTCTCCGCGCCCCGTCGGCACCACGGCCCGCCAGAGCCCCCGTGCGCCGGGCCCAGGAGCCGCCTCGACGCCCGGGTTCGGGCCGGCGTCAGCCCCAGCGGCCCGTGCGCGCCAGCAGGACCGCCGTCGCCGCGGTGCCCGCCGTGGAGGTCCGCAGGACCGAGCGGCCCAGCCGGTACGGCCGCGCCCCCGCCTCCGCGAAGACGGCGAGCTCCTCAGGGGAGACCCCGCCCTCGGGGCCGACCACCAGGACGACGGAACCGGCCGCCGGGAGCTCCGCCGTGGCCAGCGCCTCGGACGGGGTGTCCCGGTCCTCGTGCAGCACCATCGCCAGGTCGGCGCCGGCCAGCAGCGCCGCCACCTGCTTGGTGGACATGGCCTCCGCCACTTCCGGGAAGGCGACCCGGCGGGACTGCTTGCCCGCCTCCCGGGCCGTGGCCCGCCACTTGGCCAGGGACTTCGCGCCCCGGTCGCCGCGCCACTGCGTGATGCAGCGCGAGGCCTGCCACGGCACGATCGCGTCCACCCCGGTCTCGGTCATGGTCTCCACCGCCACCTCGCCGCGGTCGCCCTTGGGCAGGGCCTGCACGACGGTGATCCGGACGGCCGGTTCGGCTTCCTCGAAGACCCCGGACACCGAGACGACGAGCCGGTCCTTGCCCTCCGCCGCCTTCACCACGGCCTCGGCCCAGCGCCCGCGGCCGTCCGCGAGGACCACCGCCTCGCCCGGGTTCAGCCGCTTCACGGAGACCGCGTGCCGGCCCTCGGGGCCGTCCAGGACGAACTCCGGCCCCGCGGGGACCTCTTCGACCACGAACACGGGGGCGGTCATGACGCACTCCTCATCTGCATGTCCTTCAACACTCTCTGGGCCTCGGCAAGTTCGGCCGCCAGCACCTCCACCAGCTGCCCCGCCGGCAGCGCCCGCGCCAGCCGGTGCCCCTGGCCCGCCCACAGGGCCATGCCCTGCGCGTCCCCGGCCGCGGCGGCCGCCTTGCGCAGCCCCGCCGTCAGGTGGTGCACCTGCGGGTACGCGGCGGGGGCGTAGGGACCGTGCTCCCGCATGAAGCGGTTCACCAGGCCGCGCCCCGGCCGCCCGGAGAAGGCCCGGGTCAGCTCGGTCCGTACGAAGAGGGGGTCGGTCATCGCCCGCTTGTGCAGCGGGTCCGCTCCCGACTCGGGGCACACCAGGAAGGCCGTGCCGAGCTGGGCCGCGACCGCGCCCGCCGCCAGCAGGGCCGCGATCTGCGAGCCCCGCATCAGGCCGCCCGCCGCGGTGATGGGCAGGGCGACGGCCTCCCGTACCTGGGCGACCAGCGCGAGCAGCCCCAGGGCGGCCGTGCCATCGGCCTGGGGGTCGTCGCGGTGCGTGCTCTGGTGTCCGCCGGCCTCGACGCCCTGGACGCAGACCGCGTCGGCGCCGGCGCCCTGCGCGCTCCGCGCCTCCTCGACGGAGGTCACGGTGACGACGGTGTACGTGCCCGCCTTGCGCAGGGCGGCGAGGGCCTCGGGCGTGGGACAGCCGAAGGTGAAGGAGACGACCGGTACCGGGTCCTCCAGCAGGATGGCGAGTTTGGCGTCGTAGCCGTCGTCGCTGGTGCCGATGATGTCCTCCTCGGCGAGGGAGATCGCGTACCAGCTCGCCTCCCCGGCGAGCTGCCCGCGGTACGCCTCGACGGCGGCCGGGTCGACGTAACCCGTCTGCGGCATGAAGAGGTTGACGCCGAAGGGGCGCCGGGTGAGCGCCCGCACCTGTTTGATCTCGTGGTACATGCCGTCGGCGGTCTTGTAGCCGCCGGCCAGGTAGCCCAGTCCGCCCGCTTCGCACACGGCCCCGACGAGCGCGGGGCAGGAGCCGCCGCCGGCCATGGGCGCCTGCACGATCGGGTGAGGGGAGAGACCGCTCGGTGCCGAGGACATGGACTGCATCGTGCCACGTCCCGCTCGGTCGACCGAATCACCGCATTCGCCTGGCATAGTCCGCTTCCCGGGGTGGCCGGATCCGTTGCGGGGCCTGGCCTGCGAGGGCCTTTCCGGCATCCGCCGACTACGCGCGGAGCCCGGCCCGGGGATGCTCCCGGGGCCGGGCTCCTGCGTGTGCGTGCGGGCCGGTCAGCGGCCGTTGAAGGCGTCCTTCAGACGGCTGAACAGACCCTGCTGGCCCGGTGCGAACTGGCCCGTCGGCCGCTCCTCGCCGCGCAGCTTCGCCAGCTGGCGCAGCAGCTCCTCCTGCTGGGCGTCCAGCTTGCCCGGGGTGGTGACCTCGACGTGGACGATCAGGTCGCCTCGGCCGCCACCGCGCAGGTGCGTGACGCCGCGGCCGTGCAGCGGGATCGCCTGGCCGGACTGGGTGCCGGGCCGGATGTCGATCTCCTCCATGCCGTCGAGCGTCTCCAGCGGGCACTTGGTGCCCAGGGCCGCCGCCGTCATGGGGATGGTCACCGTGCAGTGCAGGTCGTCCCCGCGCCGCTGGAACGTCGGGTGCGACAGCTCGTGGATCTCCACGTACAGGTCGCCGGCGGGGCCGCCGCCGGGGCCGACCTCGCCCTCGCCCGCGAGCTGGATCCGGGTGCCGTTCTCGACGCCGGCCGGGATCTTGACCGTGAGGCTGCGGCGGGAGCGGACCCGGCCGTCGCCCGCGCACTCGTGGCACGGGGTCGGGACGACGGTGCCGAAGCCCTGGCACTGCGGGCAGGGGCGCGAGGTCATGACCTGGCCCAGGAAGGACCGGGTGACCTGCGAGACCTCACCGCGGCCGCGGCACATGTCACACGTCTGGGCGGAGGTGCCGGGGGCGGCGCCCTCGCCGGAGCAGGTGGTGCAGACGACGGCCGTGTCGACCTGGATGTCCTTGGTCGTCCCGAAGGCCGCCTCGTCCAGCTCCAGGTCCAGGCGGATCATGGCGTCCTGGCCGCGGCGGGTCCGCGAGCGCGGGCCGCGCTGCGAGGACTGGCCGAAGAAGGCGTCCATGATGTCGGAGAAGTTGCCGAAGCCGCCCGCCCCGAAGCCGCCCGCGCCGCCGCCGCCCGAGGAGGACAGCGGGTCGCCGCCGAGGTCGTAGACCTGCTTCTTCTGCGGGTCCGACAGCACCTCGTAGGCCGCGTTGATCTCCTTGAAACGCTCCTGCGTCTTGGGATCGGGGTTCACGTCCGGGTGCAGCTCGCGCGCGAGCCGCCGGAATGCCTTCTTGATCTCATCCTGGGATGCGTCGCGGCGTACGCCGAGAGTGGCGTAGTAGTCCGTGGCCACTTACGACTCCGCCAGGATCTGTCCGACGTAACGTGCCACTGCGCGTACCGCTCCCATCGTTCCGGGGTAATCCATGCGGGTCGGTCCGACCACGCCGAGCTTGGCGACCGTTTCGCCGCCCGAACCGTAACCGACCGAGACGACGGACGTGGAGTTCAGTCCCTCGTAGGCATTCTCATGCCCGATCCGTACGGCCATTCCCGACTCGTTGGCCTCGCCGAGCAGCTTGAGGAGCACGACCTGCTCCTCCAGCGCTTCGAGCACCGGCCTGATCGTCAGGGGAAAATCGTGTCCGAAGCGGGTGAGATTGGCGGTGCCGCCGATCATCAGCCGTTCCTCGGCTTCCTCGACCAGGGTTTCGAGGAGCGTCGCGAGCACGGTGGACACCGTGGCGCGGTCGTCGGCCTCGAAGGACTCGGGGAGGTCCTGGACGAGCGGGGGCACGTCGGTGAACCGACGGCCCACGACGCGGCTGTTGAGCCGGGCCCGCAGATCGGCGAGGGAGGCCTCGCCGAAGGGGGTCTGGCAGTCGATCAGCCGCTGTTCGACGCGCCCGGTGTCCGTGATCAGTACGAGCATCAGGCGCGCGGGGGCGAGCGAGAGCAGCTCCACGTGCCGGACGGTCGACCGGGTCAGGCTCGGGTACTGGACGACGGCGACCTGCCGGGTGAGCTGCGCGAGCAGCCGCACCGTGCGGCCGACCACGTCGTCGAGGTCGACGGCGCCGTCGAGGAAGTTCTGGATGGCCCGCCGCTCGGGGGTCGACAGCGGTTTGACCCCCGCCAGCTTGTCGACGAACAGGCGGTAGCCCTTGTCGGTGGGGATCCGGCCGGCGCTGGTGTGGGGCTGGGCGATGTAGCCCTCTTCCTCCAGCACGGCCATGTCGTTGCGCACGGTGGCAGGCGAGACCCCGAGTCGGTGCCGCTCGGTGAGCGCCTTGGAGCCGACCGGCTCCTCCGTCCCGACGTAGTCCTGGACGATGGCGCGCAGCACTTCGAGTCTGCGTTCGCTGAGCATCGCGCACACCTCCGGCTGTGGTCCGTTGCCCTGTCGTTGGCACTCTGGGCGTTCGAGTGCCAGAGATCCCCCGCTCAGTGTACGGCCGGGTAGTAAGACCCTGGCAAGGGAGGCTCGTCACGGTAGCGTCGCGGCATGGACGTGCGTTGGGAAGAGGCGGGCTGGGAACGGCTGACCGGACGGACCGGCCGCAGGCGGCTCCCGGTGTGGGACTGCACCGTGGGACTGGTGGTGGGCGACGATTCCGTCCTCCTCGTCGACCCCGGCTCGTGCCTGCGCGAGGGTGCGCAGGTGCGCGCGGAGGCGGAGCGACTGACCGGCCGGCGAGTGACCCATATCGCATTCACCCACGGCCATTTCGATCACGTCCTGGGCGCGGCGGCCTTCTCCGGTGCCGAGGTGTACGGGGCGGTCGGGCTGGACGCGCTGCTCGCCACGGGCCGCGAGGAGCTGCGCGACGACGCGGTCCGGCACGGCCTGGCGGAGGCGGAGGCGGCCGAGGCGGCGGACCTGCTGGTGGTGCCGAGGCACCTCGTGTCGGGCGAGTGGACGCTGGAACTGGGCGGGGTACAGGTGCTGCTGGCCAACGTGGGTCCCGGGCACACCCGGCACGATCTGGCGGTCTTCGTGCCGGGCGAGCGCGAGACGGTGTTCTGCGGGGACCTGGTGGAGGAGTCGGGCGAGCCCTCGGTGGGCCCGGACGCGACGCCGGGGCAGTGGCCCGCCGCGCTGGACCGGCTGCTGTCGCTGGGCGGGCGGGAGGCGTCGTACGTCCCGGGTCACGGAGCGGTGGTCGACGCGGACTTCGTACGTGCGCAACGCGCCACACTGGCGGCCCGTTTCGGCGTGTCATAGCCGCGATCACCGCACCTCCCCTACTCTCGGCCGGATGCGCGAGTACTCCCCCGACCTGACCCCCCAGTGGAAGCGTCCGAAGGCCGTGCCGGAGGTGGCGGCGGAACCGGACCTGGTGGTCGAGGTGGCCGGTACGGACTTCTGCGGCGCGGTGGTGGCCTGCGAGGCGGGCACGGTGACCCTGGAGGACCGCTTCGGCAAGCGGCGGGTGTTCCCGCTGGAGCCCCGGGGCTTCCTGCTGGACGGCGCGGTGGTGACCCTGACCCGCCCGTCACGCGCCCCCGCGGCGCCCGCCCGTACGGCCTCGGGCTCGATCGCCGTCCCGGGGGCCCGCGCCCGGGTGGCGCGGGCGGGGCGGATCTACGTGGAGGGCCGCCACGACGCGGAACTGGTCGAGAAGGTCTGGGGCGACGACCTGCGCATCGAGGGCGTGGTGGTGGAGTACCTGGAGGGCATCGACGACCTCCGGGCCGTCGTGGCCGACTTCGCCCCGGGCCCGGACGCCCGCCTGGGCGTCCTGGTCGACCACCTGGTGCCCGGCTCGAAGGAATCCCGCATCGCGGCCTCGGTGACCTCCCGGGACGTCCTGATCGTGGGCCACCCGTACATCGACGTCTGGCAGGCGGTGAAGCCGTCCGCCGTGGGCATCCCGGCCTGGCCGACGGTCCCGCGCGGCCAGGACTGGAAGACGGGCGTCTGCAGGGCCCTGGGGTGGCCGGAGAACACCGGCGCGGCGTGGCAGCACGTCCTGTCCCGGGTCACGTCCTACAAGGACCTGGAACCGACCCTCCTGGGCCGCGTGGAGGAACTGATCGACTTCGTCACGGTGGGCGACGCGGCCTGACCCCGGACCGGGGCCGGTGGGTCAGTCCACCAGGTCCCGGACCACCGCGTCGGCCAGCAGCCGCCCGCGCAGGGTCAGCACGGCGCGACCCGCCTCGTACGGCGCGGCCTCCAGCAGCCCGTCCGCCAGGGCCCGGCGGGAGGCCGCCAGCCCGGCCGGGGCCAGCAGGGACAGCGGCACGCCGTCCACCAGGCGCAGCTCCAGCAGGATCCGTTCCACCCGCCGGTCCTCGTCCGACAGGAGCTCCCGCCCGGCCCCGGGCGACCGCCCCTCGGCCAGCGCGGCGGCGTACGCACCGGGGTGCTTCACGTTCCACCAGCGCACCCCGCCCACGTGCGAGTGCGCGCCCGGCCCCGCGCCCCACCAGTCGGCGCCGCGCCAGTACAGCTCGTTGTGCAGGCAGCGCCCGGCCTCCGAGGTGGCCCAGTTGGACACCTCGTACCAGGAGTACCCGGCCCCGGCCATGACCTCGTCCGCGATCAGGTACCGGTCGGCGTGCACGTCGTCGTCCGTCATCGGGACCTCGCCCCGGCGGATCCGGCGGGCCAGCTGTGTGCCCTCCTCGACGATCAGCGCGTACGCCGAGACGTGGTCGGGACCGGCCCCGAGCGCCGCGTCCAGCGAGGCCCTCCAGTCGTCGTCGGACTCGCCCGGGGTCCCGTAGATCAGGTCCAGGTTGACGTGCTCGAACCCCGCCGCCCGCGCCTCCGCGACGCACGCCTCCGGTCGGCCCGGGGTGTGCGTGCGGTCCAGCACCTTCAGGACGTGCTGCTTCGCGCTCTGCATGCCGAAGGAGATCCGGTTGAAGCCGCCGGCGCGCAGTTCGGCCAGGTACTCCGGGTTCACCGACTCCGGATTGGCCTCGGTGGTGACCTCGGCGTCCTCGGCCAGGCCGAACTCGTCGCGGATCGCCGCGAGCATCCGTACGAGGTCCCCGGCGGGCAGCAGCGTCGGCGTTCCGCCGCCGACGAACACGGTGCGCACGGCCCTGGGGTCGTCCCCGAGCACCTTCCTCGCGAGGCGGACCTCGTCGATCAGGGTGTCGGCGTAGTTCTCCCGCGAGGCGAGCACACCGCCGGTGCCCCGCAGCTCGGTGGCCGTGTAGGTGTTGAAGTCGCAGTACCCGCAGCGCGTGGCGCAGTACGGGACGTGCAGGTAGAAACCGAGCGGCCGGTCCCCCGCCCCGTCAAGGGCGTGCGACGGCAGCGAGCCGTCCTCGGGCATGGGTTCACCGTCGGGCAGTGCGGAAGGCATACCCCCATCATCCCGCACCCACCGAAGATCCATCCCCGCCGCCCTTCGGCTCCGCCGGCGTTCGAGCCGCGTGGTCCGGGGCGGAACCCCGACCTTCCAGCCCCGCCGGGCGCGTGGTCCGGAGCGGAACCCCGACCCTCCAGCCCCGCCGGGCGCGTGGTCCGGAGCGGAACCCCGACCCTCCAGCCCCGCCGGCGTTTGAGGCGCGGGGTCTGGGGCGGAGCCCCGAAGCCTTCAGCCCGTCCGGCGTTTGAGGACCGGGTCCGGGCAGAGCCCGGGGAACGGCGGAAGGGCGGGTAGGGGACCAGCCCCGCGCAGCGGCACCCCGGGGCGGCCCGCACGCGAAGGGCCGTCGGGGCCGGGCGCGCGCCGGGGCACCTCCTCGGGCGTCGAACGGGCAGGGGCAGCGGACACGTATGACGCGGTGCGTTCGACGCCCTGCGGGGGCGCGGGGACGCCCCGCAACACGCCGGCGCAGGAGGAGGCGAGCCGAGGCCCGGCCCCGGCGAGGCCGGCCGCCCGACCCCCGAGGCCAACCGCTACGCCTCGCGCGACCCCTCGTACATCTCCTCGATCAGGTGCTTGAACTCCCGCTCGACCACCGGCCGCTTCAGCTTCAGGCTCGGCGTGAGGTCCCCGTGCTCCACGTCCAGATCCCTCGGCAGGACCCGGAACTTCTTGATCGTCTGCCAGCGCTGCAGCCCCTCGTTCAGGGTCTGCACGTACGTCTCGATCAGCCGCGCGGTCTCCGGCGCGGCCAGCACCTGGCCGTACGTCTTGCCCTCCAGCCCGTTCTCGGCGGCCCAGCCCAGGATCGCCGGCTCGTCCAGCGCGATCAGCGCGGAGCAGAAGTTCCGGTCGGCGCCGTGCACGACGATGGTCGACACGTACGGGCAGATGGCCTTGAACTGGCCCTCGATCTCGGCCGGGGCGACGTACTTGCCGCCCGAGGTCTTGATCAGGTCCTTCTTGCGGTCGGTGATGCGCAGGTAGCCGTCGGCCGACAGTTCGCCGATGTCGCCCGTGTGCAGCCAGCCGTCGGACTCCAGGACCTCGGCGGTCTTCTCCGGCTGCCCGTGGTAGCCCTGCATGATGCCGGGGCCGCGCAGCAGGACCTCGCCGTCGTCGGCGATGCGGACCTCGGTGCCGGGGAGCGGCTTGCCGACGGTGCCGGTGCGGTAGGCCTCGCCCGGGTTGACGAAGGAGGCGGCGCTGGACTCGGTCAGGCCGTAGCCCTCCAGGATGTGGATGCCCGCGCCCGAGAAGAAGTAGCCGATCTCGGGTGCCAGGGCGGAGGCTCCGGAGACGGCGGCGCGCAGGTTGCCGCCGAAGGCCTCGCGGAGCTTGGAGTAGACGAGCACGTCGGCGATCTTGTGCTTGGCGGCGAGACCGAAGGGGGCGGTCTTGCTGCCGGTGCGCTTGAAGTTGTCCTGGGTGACCTTGGCGTATTCGCGGGCCACGCCGACCGACCACTGGAAGATCTTGTACTTGGCGCCGCCGCCGGCCCGGGCCTTGGCGGCCACGCCGTTGTAGACCTTCTCGAAGATGCGCGGGACGGCCGCCATGTACGTCGGCTGCACGATCGGCAGGTTCTCGATGATCTTGTCGATCCGGCCGTCGACGGCCGTCACGTGCCCGACCTCGATCTGGCCGGAGGTCAGCACCTTGCCGAAGACGTGGGCCAGCGGCAGCCACAGGTACTGGACGTCGTCCTTGCCGATCAGGCCGGTGGCGACCATGGCCTTGGCCATGTACGACCAGTTGTCGTGCGGGAGCCGTACGCCCTTGGGGCGGCCGGTGGTGCCCGAGGTGTAGATGAGGGTGGCGAGCTGGTCGGCGGTGATGGCCGCGATCCGCTCCTTGATCGCCCCGGGGTGCTTGGCGAGGTAGGCCGCGCCGCGCTTCTCCAGGTCGGCGAGGGAGAGCACCCAGCCCTCGGGGTCGCCGTCGACGGCGACCGCGTCGGCCGCTTCCAGGACCACCACGTGGGCGAGGTGCGGCAGGTCGGCGCGGCGCTCGCGGGCCTTCGCGAGCTGCTTGCCGTCCTCGGCGATGAGCACCCGGCTCTCGGAGTCCGAGAGGATGAACGCGGACTCGTCCGCGTTGGTGCTCGGGTAGATGGTGGTGACGGCGCCGCCCGCGCACATCACACCGAGGTCGGACAGGATCCACTCGACCCGGGTGTTGGAGGCGAGCGCGACCCGCTGCTCCGGCTGCACGCCGAGGTCGATCAGGCCCGCGGCGATGGAGAACACCCGCTCGGCCGCCTGGCCCCAGCTGAGCGACTTCCACTCGTCGGGGCCCTGGCCGCCGGCCGCGGGCACCGGGAACCGGTACGCCTCCGCATCGGGCGTCTTCGCGACGCGTTCCAGGAAGAGGGCCGCCACGGTGGGCGGACGGTTCTCGATCAAGGTCTGTGTGTCGCTCACGGATGTCCTCCGGACCACGCGGCAGGGCCTGTCATTCAGGGGCGGGACTCAGGGCTTGTAACTGGCGAGTAACCATCGAGCAGTGATCAGAGTAGGGGCCCTCCGGCCGGTGCGTAAGAGCCCCCGAGCGGCCGATTCATAACGAAACAGGCCCCCGGGCATCGCCTCGGGGGCCTGGCTCGTACTCAACGCTACTGCCCGACTACTTCTTCTTGCCGCCGGAGTCGTCGCTGGACAGCACCGCGATGAAGGCCTCCTGCGGGACCTCCACGGAGCCGACCATCTTCATCCGCTTCTTGCCTTCCTTCTGCTTCTCCAGCAGCTTCCGCTTGCGGGAGATGTCACCGCCGTAGCACTTGGCGAGGACGTCCTTGCGGATGGCGCGGATGGTCTCGCGGGCGATGACGCGGGAGCCGATCGCGGCCTGCACCGGAACCTCGAACGCCTGCCGCGGGATGAGCTCGCGCAGCTTGGCGACGAGGCGCACGCCGTAGGCGTAGGCGGCGTCCTTGTGGCAGACGGCGGAGAAGGCGTCGACCTTGTCACCGTGCAGCAGGATGTCGACCTTGACGAGGCTGCCGGACTGCTCGCCGGTGGGCTCGTAGTCGAGGGAGGCGTAACCACGCGTCTTGGACTTCAGCTGGTCGAAGAAGTCGAAGACGATCTCCGCGAGCGGGAGGGTGTAGCGGATCTCGACGCGGTCCTCGGAGAGGTAGTCCATGCCGAGGAGGGTGCCGCGACGGGTCTGGCAGAGCTCCATGATCGCGCCGATGAACTCGCTGGGCGCGAGGATCGTGGCCCGGACGACCGGCTCGAACACGTCCGAGATCTTGCCCTCGGGGAACTCGCTCGGGTTGGTGACGGTGACTTCCTTGCCGTCCTCCAGGACGACCCGGTAGACCACGTTGGGCGCGGTGGCGATCAGGTCGAGGCCGAACTCGCGCTCCAGGCGCTCGCGGACCACGTCGAGGTGGAGCAGACCGAGGAAGCCGACGCGGAAGCCGAAGCCGAGCGCCGCCGAGGTCTCCGGTTCGTAGACGAGCGCGGCGTCGTTGAGCTGGAGCTTGTCCAGGGCCTCGCGCAGGTCCGGGTAGTCCGAGCCGTCGAGCGGGTACAGACCCGAGAAGACCATCGGGCGCGGGTCCTTGTAGCCACCGAGGGCCTCGGTCGCGCCGTTGTGCAGGCTGGTGATGGTGTCACCGACCTTGGACTGACGGACGTCCTTCACGCCGGTGATGATGTAGCCCACCTCGCCGACGCCGATGCCGTCGGCCGGGGTCATCTCGGGCGAGGAGACGCCGATCTCCAGCAGCTCGTGGGTGGCGCCCGTCGACATCATCCGGATGCGCTCGCGCTTGTTGAGCTGGCCGTCGACCACACGGACGTAGGTGACGACACCGCGGTACGAGTCGTAGACCGAGTCGAAGATCATGGCGCGGGCCGGGGCGTCCTTGACGCCGACCGGGGCCGGGACGGTGGCGACGACCTTGTCGAGCAGCGCGTCGACGCCCATGCCGGTCTTGGCCGAGACGCGCAGCACGTCGTCGGGGTCGCAGCCGACCAGGTTCGCGAGCTCCTCGGCGAACTTCTCCGGCTGGGCGGCCGGCAGGTCGATCTTGTTGAGGACCGGGACGATCGCGAGGTCGTTCTCCATCGCCAGGTACAGGTTGGCGAGGGTCTGCGCCTCGATGCCCTGGGCGGCGTCCACGAGGAGGATGGTGCCCTCGCACGCGGCGAGGGAGCGCGAGACCTCGTAGGTGAAGTCGACGTGCCCGGGGGTGTCGATCATGTTGAGGATGTGGGTCTTGCCCTGTCCCTCGCCCACGGTGGGAGCCCAGGGCAGCCGGACCGCCTGGGACTTGATGGTGATGCCGCGCTCACGCTCGATGTCCATGCGGTCGAGGTACTGGGCGCGCATCTGCCGCTGGTCGACGACACCGGTGAGCTGGAGCATCCGGTCGGCAAGGGTCGACTTGCCGTGGTCGATGTGCGCGATGATGCAGAAATTGCGGATCAGCGCCGGGTCGGTACGGCTCGGCTCGGGCACGTGGCTGGGGATCGCGGGCACGCAGTGTCCTGATTCTCGGTCGCAGTCGGAACGCGGAACGAAGTCTGAAGTCCTCCCATGGTCCCATGGACGGGGCAGTGCGCTCGGTTTGGGCCGCCAGGAGCGTGCCTGGTAGCCTGGGCAGCTGTGTCTCGTATGCCCTCTCAGCTGTCGGGACACAATCCGAAGATCAAACTCTGAACCTGAAAAGGCTCTTTCGTGGCGAACATCAAGTCCCAGATCAAGCGGAACAAGACGAACGAGAAGGCGCGCCTGCGCAACAAGGCCGTCAAGTCCTCGCTCAAGACCGCGATCCGCAAGGCCCGCGAGGCCGTCCTCGCCGGTGACGTCGAGAAGGCCACCGTGGCTTCCCGCGCCGCCGCGCGTGCGCTCGACAAGGCTGTCTCGAAGGGTGTCATCCACAAGAACGCCGCCGCCAACAAGAAGTCGGCGCTGGCCTCCAAGGTCGCCACCCTCCAGGGCTGAGCTCTCGATGTGAATCGCCGGTAGGGACCCAGCGGGCCCTCTCTTCCGCTCCCTCACCGGCACACCGCGCCGCACGCGGCCTGCGTTCGCCACGCGGGTGCGGCGCAAGCATCTTCATGCAGTGACCGAAGGCCCCGGCCTCCACCCTTCCCCAGGGTGGTGGCCGGGGCCTTCGCGTTGCCCGGGCGGGCGGGTGACCGGGGCCGGCCCGGACCCGGTCAGGCGCGTACGGCGGCGAGGACGGTCGAGGTCAGCAGGTCAGGGGCTTCGGCGGCGTCCAGCCGGCCGGCCTGCACCTCGGCGGCGGCCGCGTGGACGAGGCTGTAGACGACGGTGACCAGCCAGTCCGCGGAGAGGTCGGAGCGCACCTCGCCGGCCTCCTGGCCGCGGACGATCAGGCCGCGCACCGGCGCCAGGATCCGGTCGTGGCGTTCGCGCAGCCGCTCGGGCGGGAACGCGGCGGAGACGGCGGCGAAGACGGCCGAGTGCCGGTCGAGGAGCCGCCACGAGGTGCGGACGAGCCAGGCGAGGTCGCCGCCGCCCGCGAGGGCGGCGGCGGCTTCGGCCGCGGCCCGGTCGAAAGCGGCGTCGAGGAGCGCCTCGCGCGTCGCGAAGTGGGAGTAGAGGGTGACCCGGCTGACTCCGGCGGCGCGGGCGATGGCGGCCATGCTCGCCTGCGGGTCGGCGAGGAAGCAGTCCAGGCCCGCGTCGACGATCGCGGCGGCGTTGCGCTCCGCGTCGGCGCGGCGGGGCCGGGGGGTGGGGGCGTTCGATGCCATGGAGCCAAACTTAACACTGCTGTTCATATTCCTTGGGCGGGCCTGCATACTCGATCCTTAACAGCACCGTTAACTTTAGGAGCGCCTTCGCCATGCCCTCGCACTCCCCTGCCCACGGCCACGCCGACGCCCACCCACATGCCCCCGCCCCCGCCCCCGCGCACGCCCCCGCCCATCCGCACCGACGGCTCCTGCTGGGCCTCCTCTGCCTGGCCCAGTTCATGCTCATCGCCGACGTCACGGTGGTGAACGTGGCCCTGCCCGTCATAGGCGCCGACCTCGCGCTGTCCGGCACCGGACCCACCCGGCTCGTCACCGCGTACACCCTCTTCTTCGGCGCCCTGCTCCTGGTCGGCGGACGGCTGGCCGACCGGTTCGGGGCGCGGCGGATGTTCCTGACCGGGCTGGCGCTGTTCACGGCGGCTTCCGGGGCCTGCGGCCTCGCGGGGACGCCCGGCACCCTGATCCTGGCCCGCTCCCTGCAGGGCGTCGGCGCGGCCCTGCTCTCGCCGGCGGCGTTGGCCCTGGTCATGGCCCTGTTCCAAGGCCCGGCGCGGCACCGCGCCCTCGGTGTCTGGGCGGGCATCGGCGGCGCCGGCGCGGCCGTCGGGGTGCTGCTCGGCGGAATCCTGGCGGACGGTCCCGGCTGGCGCTGGATCTTCTACGTGAACCTGCCCGCCGGGGCCCTGGCACTGATCGCCGTCCCGCTGCTGCTCGGGAACTCCCTGCGCGCCCCCGGCGGCGGGGCGGGGCACCGGGCGCCCCTGGGCGTGGTGGGCGCGCTCCTGCTGACGGTGACGTGCGCGTGCCTGGTCCAGGGCCTGGCCGAGCACTCCTGGCCCTGGCTGGTCGGGGCCGGCGCCGCGGGCCTCGCGCTGGTCACGGCCGGACGCCGGAGCCCGCACCCGCTGCTGCCGTCCGCCCTGCCGGGCCGCCGCGCGCTGCTGGGCGGGAGCGCGGTGATGCTGGGCGCGGCCGGAATGCTGGTGTCGGGGTTCTACCTGAGCTCCGTGCACATCCAGCAGGAGCTCGGGCGCAGCGCCCTTGTCACCGGTCTGGCCTTCCTCCCGGTGGCGGTGGCGGTCACCGCGGGGGCGCACCTGGGCGGCCGGGCCGTGGTCCGCTTCGGCTGGCGGCCGGTCGGCGCCGCGGCCTTCGCCCTCGCGGCGGGCGGAGCCGCCCTGGCCCCGCTCGGCGGACTCTGGACGGGCCTCGTCCCCGGATTCGCCCTGCTGGCCCTCGGACTGGGCGGGGCCTTCGTCTGCGCGACGACGGCCGCCCTGTCCGAAGTCGCCCCCGAACACTCGGGGCTCGCCTCCGGCCTGGTGGGCACCTCCCACGAACTCGGCGCCGCCGTCGGCCTCGCCGTGCTCGCCCCGACCGGTTTCGGCGCGCTCGCCCTCCCGGCACTGGGCCTCGCCCTGGCCGCAGGGGCCCTCCTGCCGAAGGGCCGCCCCTCCCCCTCGGCGGCCCGCGCCATGGCCCACTGAGGAGAGGGCCCGGGCGAAGGACGAGGATGGGGACGCCTACTGGCGGCGCTGGGGGCGGGCCGCGCGGGCGACCGCCACCACCGCCTTCTCCAAGGCGTACTCGGGGTCGTCGCCGCCACCCTTGACGCCCGCGTCGGCGACGGCCACGGCACGCAGGGCGTCCGCGACGCCGTCCGCCGACCAGCCGCGCATCTGCTGGCGGACCCGGTCGATCTTCCAGGGCGGCATCCCCAGGTCCCGGGCGAGATCGCCCGGGCGGGCTCCGCGCGGGGCGGAGGCCAGCTTGCCGATCGCGCGCACGGCCTGGGCCAGGGCGCTGGTGATCAGGACCGGCGCCACCCCGGTGGCCAGGGACCACCGCAGTGCTTCGAGGGCTTCCGCCGCCCGACCCTCGACCGCCCGGTCGGCAACCGTGAAGCTGGAGGCCTCGGCGCGGCCGGTGTAGTAACGGCCCACCACGGCTTCGTCGATCGTGCCCTCGACGTCCGCGCACAGCTGCGCCGCCGCGCTCGCCAGCTCCCGCAGGTCGCTGCCGATCGCATCGACCAGGTTCTGGCAGGCGTCCGGGGTCGCCGAGCGCCCCAGCGTGCGGAACTCTCCCCGTACGAACGCCAGGCGGTCGGCCGCCTTGGTCATCTTCGGGCAGGCCACCTCCCGGGCGCCCGCCTTGCGCGCCGCGTCGAGCAGGCCCTTCCCCTTGACCCCGCCGGCATGGACGAGGACGAGGACGATCTCCTCGTAGGGCGCGTCGAGGTAGGCCTTGACCTCCTTGACGGTGTCCGCTGACAGGTCCTGGGCGTTCCGCACGACCAGCACCTTGCGCTCGGAGAAGAGCGAGGGGCTCGTCAGCTCGGCGAGCGTGCCGGGCTGGAGCTGCTCGGAGGAGAGGTCGCGCACGTCCGTGTCGGCATCGGCGGCGCGGGCGGCCGCCACCACCTCCCGTACGGCACGGTCGAGGAGCAGGTCCTCCTGCCCCACCGCGAGGGTGATCGGGGCGAGCGGATCGTCGGTTGAGTTCTTCCTGGTGGCCATCGCCTCCAGCATCCCACGCCGCACTGACAGCCCACCGCCGCACGGGCCCTGTGACCCGATACTCGACAATGGTCGCGTGAACGTGCGACATGTACTCGTCCTGCCCGACCGCGACGCCGCCGAGGAGGTGGCGCAGGAGGTCGTCGACCGCTTCGGCCTGACGGAGGAGCCGCAGTTGGTCCGCGACGCCCTGGCCGGCGAGGACGACGCCGAGGACGCCCAGTGGCTGGTGGTCGTCGAGGACCCGCGGGAACGGCTCGACCCCACCGCGTTGGACGCGCTCGCCGACGAGTACGAGGGCTGGCTGGAGGCCCCTTAGGGCCTGTCGGTCCCGTCGGCCGGTCAGGCCTTGTGGACCGCCTGGACGTCCAGCGTCACCTCGACGCTCGATCCGATCGCCGCGATCCCGTGCGCCAGCACCGACTGCCAGTTCAGGGTGAAGTCCTCGCGCTGCAGTTCCGCACTGGCCCGGCAGGCGGCCCGCGGCTCGCCCTCCAGCCCCGTACCGAGACCCAGGTACTCGGTGTCCAGGGTGACGGAACGGCTCACCCCGTGCAGGGTGAGGGCGCCCGCGACGGCCCAGCGCCTTCCGCTGCGGTGGATGAACCGCTCGCTGTAGAACTCGACCGTCGGGTAGCGGGCCACGTCCAGGAAGTCCGCCGAGCGCAGGTGGTCGTCCCGCATCCGCAGTCCCGTGTCGATGCTCGCCGCGTCGATCCTCACGTGCATGGAGGAGTCCTCCATGCGCTCGGCGATCCGGACCGCGCCGGCGAACGTGTTGAACCGGCCGCGGATCCGCGCCATCCCGATGTGACGGGCCGTGAAGCCGATCGTCGAATGCGCCGGGTCGAGTTCCCAGTGGCCGGGCTGCGGCAGCAGCGGCGGTTCCACGACGTCCAGGACGATCTCCCCGGTGCCGGGCTGCGCGGGACCGCCCACCAGCGTCGCCCCGTGGAACGGCGCGTACCCCTCGGCGCTGACCGAGAGCCGGTACTCCCCCTCCGGCACGGTCGCCGTGAACGCGCCGTAGGGGTCGGTCTCGCCGCTCACGATCCGCCGCCCGATCGGGTCGGTGACCTCGAACTTCGCCTGTCGGATGGGCTGGTGGACGCTGTCGAGCACGCGGCAGCTGAGTAGCCGCGCCGTCGGCGGCAGCGTCAGTGTCGCGGATGTCTGCGGGCTGGAACCCCCAGCCGTCTCCATCCCCCGTCGGCGACCGAACATGGCTGATGCACCCCCGTGCTGTGTGGACTGTGACCGTGTTGGCGAAGACGCATTCGATCATGCTGTCGGGTTGTGGGCAAACAGAATGGTCGCGCCCATTATGGACCCGGCGGATCCGCCTCCGAATGGCCGGAAACGCTCGTAGCCGCGAACCCGATCCGGCGACCGCGACGGAGCCGTCGGTGTCGGTCCGCAGCACGGCCGCCCCCAACTCCCGCAGCCCGTCGAGCGTACGGGGCGCGGGGTGCCCGTAACGGTTGCCGGCGCCGACCGGGACGATCGCCAACCGTGGCCGGATCCGGGCCTGCAGCCCCGGGTCCTGATGCGCGGACCCGTGGTGGGCCACCTTGAGGACGTCCACCGGGCCCAGCTCCGGATGCTCCGTCAGGAGTGCCCGCTGCGCCGGTGGTTCGAGGTCGCCGAGCAGGAGCAGCGTCAGGCCCCCGCCTCGCACCAACAGGGCCACACTGGCGTCGTTGGGCCCGTCGGGCGGAGGTCCCGCCGGAGGCGGCCACAGCACCTGCCACTCCAGGGGACCCGCCCTGCGCCGCTCCCCCGCCACCGCCCGCACGACGGGCACCCCGGCGGCTGCCGCGGTCCTGCGCACGAACGCGGCCTGTCCGGGCGGCTCTTCGAACCCGGTGGTCTGGATCACCCCCACGGACCTTCCCCGCAGCACCCCCGCCAGGCCCGCCACGTGATCGGCGTGAAAGTGCGTCAGCAACAGCATCGGCACCCGCCGGACCCCCAGGGCGCGCAGGCACGCGTCCACCGGGCCGGGCTCCGGGCCGGCGTCCACCACCAGGGCCTCCCCCGGGCCCACGGCGAGCACGGCGGCGTCCCCCTGACCCACGGCGCACTGGACGTAACTCCAGTCGGGAGGCGGCCAGCCCGTGACGGTACGGGTCACCTGCGGCGGCCGCAGCACGGCCACGAGCAGCAGCACCACCAGGACCCAGGCCACCCGCCGCCGACGGCCGAACCGCACGGCGGCCGCCACGCCCGCGAACGTCAGGACGGCCAGCAGCACACCACCGCCGAGGCCGCCCGGCCAGGCCAGCTCCGCCCCGGGCATCCGCTCCCCGGCCCGGGCCACGGCGGCGATCCACCCGGCGGGCACCCCCGCGCAGCGGGCCAGCAGCTCCGCGGCGGGCATCCACAGCGGGGCCACCGCGAGGGCGGCGAAGCCGAGCACCGTCGCCGGAGCGGCAGCCGGCTCCGCCAGCAGGTTGCACGGCACGGCCACCAGACCGACCCGGGCCGAGAGCACGGCGACCACCGGCGCGCACACCGCCTGAGCGGCCGCTGCGGCCGCCAACGCCTCGGCGAGCCGCGCCGGCATCCCGCGCCGCCGCAGCGCCTCGCTCCACCGTGGTGCGAGGGTCAGCAGCGCCCCGGTGGCCAGGACGGAGAGCAGGAACCCGTAACCACGGGCCAGCCACGGGTCGTACAGCACCAGCAGCAGGACGGCGGCGGCCAGCGCCGGCAGCAGGGACCTGCGCCGCCCCGTGGCCAGGGCCAGCAGGGTCACGGCCCCGCAGGCCGCGGCCCGCAGCACGCTCGGCTCCGGCCTGCACACCACCACGAACCCGAGCGTCAGCACGGCGCCGCACACCGCGGTCCCCCGCAACGAGAGCCCGAACCGGGGCGCCAGCCCCCGCCGCTCGGCCCGCTGCGCGCGGGCCGGGGGGCCGATGAGCAGGAACAGCACCACCGTCAGGTTGGACCCCGAGACGGCGAGCAGATGGAGCAGATCAGTGGCCCGGAAGGCCTCCCTGAGATCGTCCGGCACCCGCGAGGTGTCCCCGACGACCAGGCCCGGCAGCAGGGCCCGCGCATCCGGAGGCAGCCCCTCGCTCGCCTCCCGCAGCCCCGCCCGCAACCGCCCCGCGATCCGCTGCGCGGCATCGGGGCCACCGGTCACCCCGGGCGGGGTGTCACCGGCCGGACGCAGCACCGCCACGGCCCGCTCACCGCCCCGCGCCGGGGCCAGCCGGGCGACGACCTCCACCTGCGTGGAGGGCAGCAGCCGAGCCCATCCCGGATGTCCGGCGAGAACCCGCACGGGGGTCTCGACCCGGGTCCGCGTACCGTCCGGCCCCGTCACCCGGGTCACCACCGCGTCCAGCACCACCATCGGCGGCCCATTGCCGCCCCGGGACACCTGCGGGTCCGAGCCGACCGTCAACTCCGCGAAGACTCGGGCGTGCTCCCGGGCCAGCCCTTCGACCGGCCCGGCCCGCGCCTCGGCCCGCTGGAGCCCGGCCACCCCGGCCCCCGCGGCCGCGCACAGCAGGGCGACCGCCACGGCCGGGGCGAGCCCCCAGCCCCGCCCCGCACTCCGGCACCAGGCGAGGACCAGCAGCCCCGCGCCCAGCACCCCCGACACCACCACCGCGACGGCGGTCCACACAGGCGGAGCGGCCGGCGCGAGCGCGGCCGCTCCCCACGCGGCCAGCGCCGGCACCACGAGCCGCAGATCCGCCGGTCGCTTTGCCGCGGGGTCCACCTCCACGCGCGGAACCTCAGCACCGGCAACCTCAGCACCGGCAACCTCCGCGCACTGATCCGCGGCGCCCCGCCCACCGGGGCGGTTCACGGCCGCACCAGGGCGCGCAGGTCGGCGAAACGGCGTTCGCCGATGCCGTTGACCTGGCGGAGGTCTTCCACGGAACGGAAGCCGCCGCGCGCGGTGCGGAAGTCCACGATGTGCTGCGCCAGCACCGGCCCCACTCCGGGCAGCCCGTCCAGTTGGTCGACGGTGGCCGAGCCGAGACTGAGCGGAACGGCGACCGAGCCCGTACCCGGACCGGAGCGCGATCCGGGCCCCGCCCCCGGGCCGGCGCCCGCGCCCTGGGGTGGCGCCGGAGCGCCCACCAGCACCTGCTCGCCGTCCACCAGCACCCGGGCCCGGTTCAGCCCGGTGGTGTCCGTGCCCGGCCTCACGCCCCCGGCGGCGGCCAGTGCGTCCTCCACCCGTGAACCGGCGGGCAGGCGCCGCACCCCGGGATCCCGGACCTTCCCGCTGACGTCCACCACGATCCGCGCGGCGCCCCCCGCCGGAGCCGTGGCCGCCGCCGGGGCCGCCGCCGGGGCGATCACCGCCGGAGCGGTCACCGGACGCGGCCGGGCGGACCAGTACTGCTGCGCGGCGAAGCCGACGGCCACCACCAGCACCACCGCGACGGCGCCCACCGTCCGCGGCGCCACCCCGCAGCGCGCCTGGAGCCACACGGGCAGCCGCTCCCGCACGGCCAGGCCGCGCATGGTCGGCCCGCGCGGCGCGGCCTCGTCGGGTGGTTCGGCGGCCGGTTCCGGTGGCACCGCCTCGGCCGGCGGCGGACCGCAGGCGCCCAGCAGGGCCTCCGCCCGGCGGCGCAGCACCTCCGGATCCACCTGCGGGGCTCGGGGCCGGCGATGGCGGTCGCCGCGCCGGCGTCGGCGGACACGACCGTCGGAGAAACGGGTGTCGGAGAGACGGGTACGGCCCGGGCCGCTGGTGGCGCCCGACCGGTGCGGGATGCGCGTTCGAAGAGTCATGCCCCGACCGTAGGGGCCCGTCCCGAATCCCGTTCGGAACCCTCAATTCCGGTGGACAGTCGACCCGTTGTGGATATCCGCGTCACCCGTACCGGTGATCAGCGGGGTGAGACGACCGCCGCCAGCAACCCCGGTCCGGTGTGCGCGCCGATCACCGCGCCGACCTCGCTGACGTGCAGTTCGACCAGGCCCGGGATCCGTTCGCGCAGCCGCTGGGCG
This sequence comes from Streptomyces sp. NPDC001717, assembly GCF_042892775.1. Taxonomy (NCBI): domain Bacteria; kingdom Bacillati; phylum Actinomycetota; class Actinomycetes; order Kitasatosporales; family Streptomycetaceae; genus Streptomyces; species Streptomyces sp. NPDC001717. The sequence goes on from NZ_JBIAUK010000009.1 coordinate 179,353, forward strand.
AGTTTGTCCGCCCGCTCCGGAGCGGCCAGGTGGTGCACGGCCACATCGACGCTGCCCGACCCGGCGCGCTCGACGGCCAGCTCCTCCAGCCTGGCGATGGCCTTGGAGGCCGTGCGCACCTTCTCCAGCATCTCGATCCGCCCGCCGTCCAGGGTCAGCAGCGGCTTCACCGCGAGCGCCGACCCGAGGAGGGCCTGCGCGGCCCCGATCCGGCCGCCGCGCCGGAGGTAGTCGAGGGTGTCGACGTAGAAGTACGCGGCCATGTCCGCCGCACGCTTCTCCGCGGCGGCCACGGCCTCGTCCACGGAACCACCGGCCTCCGCCGCCTCGGCGGCGGCGAGCGCGCAGAAGCCGAGCGCCATCGCGACCATCCCGGTGTCGACGACGCGCACCGGCACGGGCGCGGACCGCGAGGCGACCACGGCCGCGTCGTAGGTGCCGGAGAACTCGGCGGACAGGTGCAGGCTGACGATCCCGGTCGCCCCGGCGTCGGCGGCCGCCCGGTAGGCCCGGACGAACTCCTCCGGACCGGGGCGCGAGGTGGTGACCGAGCGGCGCTTCTGCAGGGCGAGGGCCAGGCTGCGCGCCGAGATCTCGGTGCCTTCCACCAGCGCCTCGCCGCCCAGTACGACGGTGAGCGGGACGGAGGTGATTCCGTGCCGCGCCATGGCCGGTCGGGGCAGGTAGGCCGTGGAATCGGTGACGATGGCGACATGGCGGGACATGAGCCGGAGGTTACCGCCAGTGGGGGTGCGACGGCAGCCTGGACCCCACACCGGCCCCTCGGGGCCTACCGGCCGGGCCCGCCCGGCGGCCTTGTGTCGAGCCGGCCGGGGCCTCCCCGGGGCCCCGGCGGCGGGCGCGCCGGAAAACCCGGCGGCCCTTTCGGCGGCCCCGCCCGGAGGCCGGACGGCCCGGCTGCGGCCCTGTCAGGGGTTGCGGCGGCCCTGCGGGGCATTTCCCCCACCCCGCCCCTTCCCGAAACCGGGGGCTCCGCCCCCGGACCCCCGGTCCTCAAACGCCCGACGGGCTGAAGTTCACCCCGGCCACGGTCGGACCTGCCGGTCCCGAGTCGCCGACGCCCGACGGGCTGAAGTTCACCCCGGCCACGGTCGGACCTGCCGGTCCCGAGTCGCCGGGCCCTACGTCGTGCTTTCCGGGCGTCGCGTCTTCTGCCACGGGTACGAGGTCGCCGGTGCCGCCGGGTTCAAGGCCGCCGGGGTCGGAGTCGGGGCAGGGGCAGGGTCAGGGGTCGCGGGGCGGGTCTGTGCCGCGTCCCAGGCCGCCGCCGTTGCCGCCAGGTCGTCCACCGGAGGGCGGGACCAGTCCCGCAGCGCCCCGGACTCGACCTCGATCTGCTCCGAGAGCACGGAAAGATCGTCCTCCGCGAACCGCCGGGCCCGGTCCCGCGCCGCCCACCGCAGCGAGTCCGCGGCCTGGGTGATCTTGGCCGTACGTTCCCGCAGGTCGGGCATGAGCTCCGCGATCCGCTTGCGATCGGGCTCCTGCTCAAGCCGCTTCAGCTCGTCGTCCAGCTCGTGTCCGTGCGCGCTCAGCCGCTCGAACAGCCCGATCGACTCCTTGAGCGAGGCGTCCGTCCGGACCCCGTCGTGCAGCGCCTGCTGCGTCGACCTCATCGACGTCCGCAGGTCGATGCGCAACTGCGCCAGCGACGCCGTGACCCCGACCTGCCCCAGGCTCTTGGCCCGCAGGGTGGTGTCCTCGACCGTCCGCCGCGCCTGCGTGATCGTACGGTCCACACCGCGCTTGGCCGCCTGCACCGCCTTGACGGTGACGTACGTCCCCAGGCCCAGGAAGGTGAAAAGCACCATCAGCGCGAAGATGATCAACGCGGCCTCCATGAGTGTCCCTTCCCCGGTCCCCGCAGTTGTTTTCCGTCCCCTCCACCGTAAACGCCACGGGCAGGCCAGGGGTTCCATTCGAACCCCCAACCTGCCCGTACGGGATCACCCTCAGATGACGCGGATGACTCAGATGACGATGTTCACCAGCTTCGGGGCGCGCACGATCACCTTGCGGATCTCGGCGCCCGCCAGCGCCGCGACGACGCCCTCGTCCGTGACGGCCAGCTTCTCCAGGTCCGCGTCCGAGATCGTCGGCGGCACCTCCAGCCGCGCCTTGACCTTGCCCTTGACCTGCACCACGCACGTCACGGTCTCGTCCACCACGTACGCCGGGTCCGCGACCGGGAAGTCCTGGTGGACGACCGACTCGCCGTGGCCCAGGCGCTGCCACAGCTCCTCGGCGATGTGCGGGGCCAGCGGGGCGACCAGCAGCACCAGGGCCTCGGCGACCGAGCGCTCCAGCGGGCGGCCGGCCTTCGTCAGGAAGTTGTTCAGCTCGGTGATCTTGGCGATGGCGGTGTTGAAGCGCAGCCCCGCCATGTCCGAGCCGGCCCCGTCGATCGCCTTGTGCAGCGCACGCAGCGTGTCCTCGCCCGGTTCGGCGTCGACGACGGTGACGGCGCCCGTCGACTCGTCGACGATGTTGCGCCACAGGCGCTGCAGCAGTCGGTACTGGCCGACGACGGCGCGGGTGTCCCACGGACGCGACACGTCCAGCGGGCCCATCGCCATCTCGTACAGGCGCAGCGTGTCGGCGCCGTACTCCTCGCAGATCTCGTCGGGCGTGACGGCGTTCTTCAGGGACTTGCCCATCTTGCCGTGCTCGCGCTTGACCTGCTTGCCCTCGTAGAAGTAGCCGCCGTCGCGCTCCTCGACCTCGGCCGCCGGCACGTAGACGCCGCGCTCGTCGGTGTAGGCGTACGCCTGGATCATGCCCTGGTTGAACAGCTTGTGGAACGGCTCCGCCGAGGAGACGTGACCCAGGTCGAACAGCACCTTGGACCAGAAGCGCGCGTACAGCAGGTGCAGCACCGCGTGCTCGGCGCCGCCCACGTACAGGTCGACGCCGCCGTGCGGCGCGCCCTCGCGCGGGCCCATCCAGTACTGCTCGATCTCCGGGTCCACCAGCGCGGACGCGTTGTGCGGGTCCAGGTAGCGCAGCTCGTACCAGCAGGAACCGGCCCAGTTCGGCATGGTGTTGGTCTCGCGGCGGTACGACTTCACGCCGTCGCCCAGGTCCAGCTCGACGTTGACCCACGCCTCGTTGCGGGACAGCGGGGTCTCCGGCTTGGAGGCGGCGTCGTCCGGCTCGAAGGTGCGCGGCGAGTAGTCCTCGACCTCGGGCAGTTCCAGCGGCAGCATCGACTCGGGCAGCGGGTGCGCGACGCCGTCCTCGTCGTAGACGATCGGGAAGGGCTCGCCCCAGTAGCGCTGGCGGCTGAACAGCCAGTCGCGCAGACGGAAGTTGACCGTGCCCTCGCCGATGCCGCGCTCGGACAGCCAGTCGGTGATCGCGGCCTTCGCCTCGACGACGCCCAGGCCGTCCAGGGAGATGTCCTCGTTCGCGGAGTTGATCAGCTTCGCCTCGTAGGAGGCGAACGCGTCGTCCCACTCGGCCGGGTCGGTGCCTCGCCCGTCGGAGGGCTGTACGACGCACCGCATCGGCAGCTCGAAGGCGCGCGCGAACTCGAAGTCACGGCTGTCGTGCGCCGGGACGGCCATGATCGCGCCGGTGCCGTAGCCCATCAGCACGTAGTCGGCGATGAAGACGGGCACCTTCTCGCCGCTGACGGGGTTGATCGCGTACTCGCCGGTGAAGACGCCGGTCTTCTCCTTGGCGTCGGCCTGCCGCTCGACGTCCGACTTGGCGGCGGAGAAGGCGCGGTACGCGGCCACGGCCTCGGCCGGGGTGGCGTGCCCGCCGGTCCACACCTCGTGGGTGCCCTCGGGCCAGGCGGCCGGGACGAACTTCTCGACCAGCGGGTGCTCCGGCGCCAGCACCATGTAGGTCGCGCCGAACAGCGTGTCCTGACGGGTGGTGAAGACGGTGATCGCCTCGTCGCCCAGGGCGAAGTCGACGCGCGCGCCCTCGCTGCGGCCGATCCAGTTCCGCTGCTGCAGCTTGATGGCCTCGGGCCAGTCCAGCCCGTCCAGGTCGTCCAGCAGCCGGTCGGCGTACGCGGTGATCCGCATGTTCCACTGGCTCAGCCGGGACTTGAAGACGGGGAAGTTGCCGCGCTCGGAACGGCCGTCGGCGGTGACCTCCTCGTTGGCCAGTACGGTGCCCAGCCCGGGGCACCAGTTCACGGGCGCGTCCGAGGAGTAGGCCAGGCGGAACCGGTTCAGTACGTCGGCCCGCTCGCCGGCGGTCAGGTCGGCCCAGGCGCGACCGCCGGGGACCTCACGAGAGCCGTCCTCGAAGGCGGCGACCAGCTCGGCGATCGGCCGGGCCTTCTTCGCGTCGTCGTCGTAGAAGGAGTTGTAGATCTGCAGGAAGATCCACTGGGTCCACTTGTAGTAGTCCGGGTCGATCGTCGCGAAGGACCGGCGCTTGTCGTGGCCCAGGCCCAGGCGGCGCAGCTGGACCTTCATGTTCTCGATGTTCGCCTCGGTCGACACGCGCGGGTGCGTGCCGGTCTGTACGGCGTACTGCTCGGCCGGCAGGCCGAAGGCGTCGAAGCCCAGGGTGTGCAGGACGTTGTGGCCGGTCATCCGCTGGTGGCGGGCGAAGACGTCGGTGGCGATGTACCCGAGCGGGTGACCGACGTGCAGGCCCGCACCGGACGGGTACGGGAACATGTCCATGATGAACTTCTTGGGCCGCGCGACCACCGCGGGGTCGCCGGCCAGGTCACCGGTCGGGTTCGGGGCCTCGTACGTGCCCTGCGCGTCCCATACGTCCTGCCAGCGTGCCTCGATGTCGGCGGCCATGGCAGCCGTGTAACGGTGCGCCTCGGCCGCCTCGGGGGCCGGGGTGTTCGTCTCGCTCATGATTCCTGAAGCTCCATCGATCGTCTCTGCCGTCTCTGCCTGCCCAAACGAAAAAGCCCCTCGCACAGGAGGGGACGCCGCGCCGATGCCGACCGTCTCGTGGGTCGGCGCTGATCAGCGCGGCTCGGTAAGCAGAAGGCGTACGGCACGCATGGCGTCAGGGTACCGCAGGGGCCACCGCCGATGCCCGGCCGTTCCACACGTCGACACGCGGGCACGACGAGAAGCGGGCCACCCGATCCGGGTGGCCCGCTTCTTCACTGTGGAGCTAAGGAGAATTGAACTCCTGACCTCCTGCATGCCATGCAGGCGCTCTACCAACTGAGCTATAGCCCCTTGTCTTGCCTGCCGCTTCGGTTTCCCTTGCCGGTTCCCCTTGGCGACATCCCAAACACTACACGGTCATGGCCCTGGTCCAAAAATCGGTTTCCATCGACCAAGCGCCATGCCCGATTTGACCCTTCTTGTCACGCTGTCGCGAACTGATAGAACCGCTTGAGCGTGCAGTGCTCGTCGAGCAGGCGGCCGTAGATCGGCTCGCCCTCCAGCTCGCGGTACGTCTCGATCGGGTCGCCCTTTATGATCAGCGCCCGCGCGCATTCCTCGCACCAGTACTGGTAGTCGGCGTTGACCGGCTCCATGTCCCGCACGATCGGCGTGCCGTTGTTGCACCAGTCGCACCGCCGCCGGTGTGATCCCATCCGTCAGCGACTCCCTCCCGCGTCGGGCCGTCGACTCCCCCTCCGGCGGTCCGATTCTGCCACGCCGGCGCGCGCCTGGTCAGTAAGCGCAAAGGGTACAAAAACAAGGATCCCGCCCCCTGTTGGGGACGGGATCCTGATTGTGGAGCTAAGGAGAATTGAACTCCTGACCTCCTGCATGCCATGCAGGCGCTCTACCAACTGAGCTATAGCCCCGCTCTCCGCTGCGCTTCCCCCCGTTTCCGGTGTTCTTCGCTGCGAACAAGAAGAACTCTAGCCTGTGACCAGCCGGAAAGTGAAATCCGGGTCGGAGCCCGGTCGGGAAGCGGCAGGGAGCCGCTCTCAGTCGTCGTCGCCGAGCACGGGTTCCGGCAGGGTGCCGGCGTTGTGCTCCAGCAGACGCCAGCCGCGTGCGCCCTCGCCGAGGACGGACCAGCAGCAGTTGGAGAGCCCGCCCAGGCTCTCCCAGTGGTAGGAGTCCAGACCCAGCAGGCGGCCGATGGTCGTGCGGATGGTGCCGCCGTGACTGACCACCACGAGCGTGCCGCCCCGCGGCAGCGCGTCGGCGTGCTCCAGCACCACCGGCGCGGCGCGGTCGGCGACCTCGGTCTCCAGCTCCCCGCCCCCGCGGCGGACCGGCTCGCCGCGCTTCCACGCCGCGTACTGCTCGCCGTACTTCTCGAGGATCTCGTCGTGCGTGAGGCCCTGCCACTCACCGGCGTACGTCTCGCGCAGCGCCTCGGTGCGCGTCACGGGCAGGCCCGTGACGGCGGACAGCTCGGCGGCCGTGTCGGAGGCCCGCATCAGGTCGGAGGCGACGATCGCGTCCGGCCTCAGCGAGGCCAGCAGCCGGGCCGCGCGGCGCGCCTGCGCCACACCCGTCTCGGTCAGCTCGATGTCCGTGGAGCCCTGGAAGCGGCGCTCCAGGTTCCACGAGGTCTGGCCGTGCCGCCACAGGACGATCTTCCGGCCGGACTTGCCCGATTCGGTCGTGCTCAGAACAGATCACCGTCCAGATCGTCGTCGCCGGCCGCCTCGCGCAGCTTGGCGTGCTCCTCGGCCTTGCCGATGGTCAGCTTGGCGTCCTCGGGCAGCTCGATCTCGGGGCAGTCCTTCCACAGGCGCTCCAGCGCGTAGAAGACCCGCTCCTCGCTGTGCTGCACGTGGACGACGATGTCGACGTAGTCGAGCAGGATCCAGCGGGCGTCGCGGTCGCCCTCGCGGCGCACCGGCTTGGCGCCGAGCTCCTTGAGGAGGCGCTCCTCGATCTCGTCCACGATCGACTTGACCTGGCGGTCGTTGGGGGCCGAGGCGAGCAGGAAGGCGTCGGTGATCGACAGCACGTCGCTGACGTCGTAGGCGATGATGTCGTGCGCGAGCCGGTCGGCCGCGGCCTGGGCGGCGGCGGTGATGAGCTCGATGGAGCGGTCCGTGGCGGTCACTGGCCATGCTTTCGGGTTGGCGGGCAGATCCATACAAGGGTCTCACGTACCGCCGCCACCGCCCGCGCGGAATATGCCGCGCGGGCGCGACCGCCCCCGGGGGCCCGGGTCAGGAGGGCTTGTAGTCCTTGCCCAGGATCACCACGACGTCGGCGTTCACCGCGTTCTCGGCCTTCTTCACGACCGTCTCCGGCAGACCCAGCGTCTTGGCGACGTCGATCGCCCGGTCCTTCGCCGCGTCGTCCTGGTACGTGATCTGCGAGGTGGGGGCCGGCTTGTCGGCCTTTCCGCCGTCCACGAAGGTGTAGCCGCCGTTCAGCAGCGCCGCCTTCGCCGCGACCTGCGTCTTCTCGTCGCCGGTGGCGTCCTTGAGGCCGACGCGCGGGGCCGCTCCGGGCTGTGCCGCGGAGACCGTGCCGCCGAGGACCTCCTTGACCACCTTCTTGTTGGCGTCGTCGGTGAGGGTGCCGTCCGCCTTCAACCCGAGGAGGTCGGTGCGGTACGCGCCCACCTTGGCGTGCGCGCCGAGCCGCGACAGCAGGGCGCCGAGCGTCTGCGCGTTCAGGCCCGGGTCGAGGATCTGGCCCATGCTCTCGACGGTCACGGCCGCCGCCTTCGGGTCGCTCGGGATCTTGCGCAGGACCGCTTGGAGCACCTTGCCCATGCGTTCCAGCGGCTTGGTCTCCGGCTCCCCCTGGGCGCGGTACGTGGCGTAGGCGACGGCCATGGGGCCGCTCAGGCTCTGCTTCTGGCCCTGGGCCACGGCCGGGGTCTTGGCCGCGTCGTCCGCGGGGACCGCGGCGTCGGTGTCGACCTCGATGCCCCCGACCAGCTCGACGAGGTTCTCCAGGAAGGGGGTGTCCAGCCGCCACGTGCCGCCGATGCGGGTGCCGAGCACCGAGTCGAGGGCCTCGCGGGTGCCGAGGCCGCCCTCGTCGACCGCCTTGCCGAGCGGAACGGTCGTGCCGTCCTGGCCGGGGACGCCGAGGGTGTTGGGCAGCAGGACGGTGGCGCCCTGCTTGGTGGTGACGTTGTCGACGAGCAGGGCGGAGGCGGTGCCGCCCTTCTTGGTGTTGTGCAGGTGGACGACGATCATGTCGCGCTTCTGCGCCCCGGCGTCGGCGGTCGCGGCGTTCTTCTTGTCCCCCGGGCCGTCGAGGAAGGGCAGCTTGCCCGTGTACCAGAGGTAGCCGAGACCGGCGACGACGAAGAGGGCGAGGACCACGATCAGCGCCACCACGCGGTTGCGGCCGCGGCGCCGGGCCTCCTCACGGCGCTCGGTCCGGCTCTCGGTGAACTTCAGCCAGTCGATGACGTCCTCGGACTCCTCGTCCGGCTGGTCGATGAAGGCGAACATCTCGGTGCGGTAGTCCCGACCCGCCTCGGACCCGGACTCGGAGTGGGGGCGGCGCGGCTCGGGGACCTGGGCGGCAGGGCGCTCGTCGGGGGCCGGCGGGGCCTGGGGCGCGGGGGCCGCGGGGGGCTCCGGGGCGGTCTGCTGCGGGATCCACTGCTGGGTCGCCCGGGTGTCGTAGCCGTAGCCGGGCGCCTGCTGCCGGTACTCCTGCCCGCCGTGGTCCTGGGCGGGCTGCTGCTGCTGCGGGTAGTACTGCTGCTGCTCCGCGTAGCCCTGGTAGCCGTAGCCCTGCTGCTCGTACGTGTCGTACTGGGTGCCGTACTGCTCGTACTGGGGGGCCTGCGGTGCGGACTGCGCGGGCGCCTGGCCGTACACCGGCCGCCCGTACGCGTCGTAGCCGATGAGCTGCTGCTCCTGGGCGACACCGTACGGGTCGTACGGATCCTGTCGGTCGTTCACCGCGGGGCCCCTCTCTCCGGAAGCTCAGGCTCCCCGGTACAGCTCACGCTTGTCGATGTAGCGCACCACACCGTCGGGCACCAGATACCAGACGGGATCCCCCTGGGACACTCTCGCACGGCAGTCCGTGGAGGAAATGGCCAGCGCGGGCACCTCGACGAGCGAGACGCCCCCCTCGGGCAGTCCGTCGTCGGTGAGCACGTGGCCCGGCCGGGTGACTCCGATGAAGTGGGCGAGCGAGAACAGCTCGTCGGCGTTGCGCCAGGTCAGGATCTGGGCGAGCGCGTCGGCGCCGGTGATGAAGAAGAGGTCGGCGTCGTCGTTCAGCGCCTTCAGATCGCGCAGGGTGTCGATCGTGTACGTCGGCCCGCCGCGGTCGATGTCGATGCGGCTCACCGAGAACTGGGGGTTCGACGCGGTGGCGATGACCGTCATCAGGTAGCGGTCCTCGGCGGGCGAGACCGCCCGCTGGGACTTCTGCCACGGCTCGCCCGTCGGCACGAACACCACCTCGTCGAGGTGGAAAAGGGCGGCCACCTCGCTGGCGGCCACCAGGTGTCCGTGGTGGATCGGGTCGAACGTCCCGCCCATCACGCCGAGGCGGCGCTTGACCGGGCCCGTAGGCACTTCCTGCTCTCCCATGAGCGCAGAGCCTACTGGCCCGGCGGACGCGCCGGAGCGGCCTAGCGGTCGCGGTTCAGGCGGGTGGTCACCCAGAGCATGAGCAGCAGGATGCCGAGCGCGGCGCCGCCCGTCAGGTACGGGCTGAGGCTGTCGTGGTTGCCACCGTGCTGCTCGACCTCCTCCGAGGCGAGGAGGACCAGGTTGTGGGCGGTGGAGGCGAGGCTCATCAGGCAGGTACCTATCGAGTCGGGGAGCGGGCGGAGACTTCGCTCACATCGTATGCGGGGGCCTGGGGCACGCTCACGCCGACTCAGGCGTTGGAGAGGATAGACGCAACGCCAGTCAGGTCGACCCAGGGGAGGGCGCAATGACGGAGACAGGGCTCGGAAAGCCTCCGGCGAGGAACCGCAGGAGGTTCCCCGGCATCTCGTCGAGGGCGTACGAGCACCCGGCGGACCGCTCGGCGCTGGTGGCGCTGCGCAAGCTGAGCGGCTTCGACACGGCCTTCAAGGCCCTGAGCGCGCTGCTGCCGGAGCGGAGCCTGCGGCTGCTGTTCCTGTCGGATTCGGTGCGGGTGGGCGAGACGCAGTTCCCGCATCTGCACGCGATGCTCCGCGACGCCTGTTACATCCTGGACCTGGAGAAGGTCCCGCAGATGTACGTCCAGCAGGACCCGAGGCCCAACGCGATGTGCATCGGGCTCGACGAGCCGATCATCGTGGTGACCACGGGTCTGGTGGAGCTGCTCGACGAGGAGGAGATGCGGGCGGTGGTGGGCCACGAGGTGGGCCACGCGCTGTCCGGGCACTCCGTGTACCGCACGATCCTCCTCTTCCTGACGAACCTCGCGCTGAAGGTGGCGTGGATCCCGCTGGGCAACGTGGCGATCACGGCGCTGGTGACGGGCCTGCGGGAGTGGTTCCGCAAGTCCGAGCTGTCGGCGGACCGGGCCGGGCTGCTGGTGGGACAGGACGTGCAGGCCTCGATGCGGGGGCTGATGAAGATCGCCGGCGGCAACCACCTCCACGAGATGAACGTGGACGCCTTCCTCGCCCAGGCCGAGGAGTACGAGGCGGGCGGCGACCTGCGCGATTCCGTGCTGAAGATCCTCAACATGCTGCCCCGCACGCACCCCTTCACCACGGTCCGGGCCGCCGAGCTGAAGAAGTGGTCCGAGAACCGCGACTTCCAGCGGATCATGGACGGCCACTACCCGCGGCGGGAGGAGGACAAGGACACCTCGGTGACCGACTCCTTCCGCCAGTCCGCCTCGCACTACGCCGATTCGGTGCGCACCAGCAAGGATCCGCTGATGAAGCTGGTCGGCGACCTCGCGGGCGGTGCGGGCGACCTGGGCGGCAAGCTCCGCGACAAGTTCGCCGCGGCCGCCGGGGGCGGATCGTCCGCGGGTGCGGGCGGCGGCAGGCCGGCCGAGGGCAAGGACGCGGGCGGCAAGGACGCCGGGGACAAGGACGAGCCGGGGTCTACGGGCCGGGGCTGACCTGGGTGGCCGCCGGGGGCGAGGGCTGCGCCAGTACGCCGCACAGCCCGGCGGAGAGCCTCGGACGGCCGCTGGCGTACGGGTCGCTGGCGGCCGGCCCGACCGTGGTGGGGCCGGCTCCGGCGAGGACCGGGCGGAAGGCCGCCGCCGGGTCCTGGGAGCAGTCCTGCGGCCCGGCCATCACGTAGGCCGTGAGCAGCTCCGCCCGGCGGGCCGTGAGGTCCTCCCGGTCGAAGCGCAGCCGCAGCTCGCGCCGGACGGTGAAGAGCGAGGCGCCGTCGGCGGCGGCCGGGGCTCCGGTGGCGGGTCGTACGGCGTAGACGAAGGTGTGGTCGGTGATGACCTCCAGCGCGTCGGGGGTCACCTCCGCGAAGTCGAGGGTTCCGTTGACCCGGACGCGGGAGTCGGCCATGACCGCGGTGCCCGGGTCGAAGCGGACCAGCCATCCGGTGGCCGCGTGGCGGCCGTCGCCGGAGGGCGAACTCATGCTGCGGTCGAACTGGGCCAACTGGTCGGGGTCGAGCAGCACGCGCACCGGCCGGGAGGCGGAGCCGGACAGGATGTCCGGGTCCAGCGAGGACTGCACCAGGTAGTCCTTGGCGATGGACAGCGCGGCGACGACCTCGCCCTCGGTGAAGTGGTCGGTGCGGCGCGCGGCCGGGAGGGTGATGCCGGCCGCCCCGACGCGGTATTCGGCCGCGGGGCTGCTCGCGTACAGGTCCGCGGGGCGGCCGCCGGGCACGGCGGTCGCGGGCGCGAGCGGGACGACGGTGCTGCCGAGGGCGGCCGCGGTCCCGCCGGGCGGTGGGACGTAGGGATTGCGCAGCCCCATGTAGACGGCGGCCGCGAAGGCGCAGGCGATGAGCAGCACGAGCAGCATGCCCTGTCGGGCGCCCCTGCCGGGCGTGCCGGTGCCGGAGGCGGAACCGCCTCCCGACCAGATGGAGCGGCTTCGCACGGCCCGGGCGTGCTCGCCCATGCGTTCCTGGGCGGAGTACTCCTGGATCCGTGCTGCCCGCACGAAGTCCTCGTCGAACACCACGGAGCGGTATTCGTCCGCGCGCAACTCGTCGTCGCCCCCGCCCATGCCGTCGGGGGTGCCGTTGGGTGGATCTCCTGGAACGGCCATCGCTTCTCCCGCTGTCCCCGCTTCAGAGAAGCCCCCAGCTCCGGCAGATGCGAGTGGGGTCGTACCTTCAGGGTTGGCGGCCGGAGGGGTACGTAAACGCGCCGACGCCGGTGACTTCCTTGAGCGGGGTGCTGGCGGGCGCGGGAGCGGGGTCCGCCTCGCCGGACGCGCTGCGGTACACGGCGCTGAAGGCGAGCGCGATCATGCCGAGGCCCATCACGAAGGCGAGCACCCAGGCGACCGGGCGCAACCAGGGCGAGCGACCGCGGTACGGGCGCAGGCTTCCGCCGTAGGCCCCGTACGGGCCGTCGTGGTGGAGGTGGTCCCGCTCGTGGTCCCAGCCGTGTTCGTCGGGGTCGTACCCGTCGGGGCGGCCGTAGCCGTAACCGTCGTAGTCGTCGTCGCCCGTCCAGCCGCCGGCGACGGCTCGGGCCGCTTCGGCCTCCGCGCGCGCCCGGTCGGCCGCCCGCTGGCGCTCGGCGGCACTCGGTTCATGGATCTCGGCGTTCCGGACGAAGGCCTCGTCGAACACCACGGAGGCGAAGTCCTGATCCGCGCCTCCGCGGTCGTCGTCGGGCTCCCCGTCGTCCGGGAACGGCTTGCCCCCCACGTCGTCCGGCACAGGAACAGCCTAGACCTGGGGGGCACCTTTGGGCAGGGTGTGCGCCGAAATCCGGCCACACCGTGTTGGCGGCCCGGTTACCGGATGTGACCGTCGCCGGTGACGATGTACTTGGTGGAGGTGAGCTCGGGAAGGCCCATGGGGCCCCGGGCGTGCAGCTTCTGCGTGGAGATCCCGATTTCGGCGCCGAAGCCGAACTGACCACCGTCGGTGAACCGGGTGGAGGCATTCACGGCAACCGTGGTCGAGTCGACCAGCTGGGTGAAGCGCCGCGCCGCGGCCTGCGAGGTGGTGACGATCGCCTCGGTGTGGCCGGAGGTCCAGCGGCGGATGTGGGCGACGGCGTCGTCGAGGGAGTCCACGACGGCGGCGGCGATGTCGTAGGACAGGTACTCGGCGGCCCAGTCCTCGTCGGTCGCGGGGAGGGTCTTGGCCTTGGAGTTCTCGGCGGCGGCGAGGACGCGGTCGTCGGCGTGGACGGTCACGCCCGCGTCGGCGAGGGCGTCCAGGGCGCGCGGCAGGAAGGCGTCGGCGATGTCGCGGTGCACGAGGAGGGTCTCGGCGGCGTTGCAGACGGAGGGCCGCTGGGCCTTGGAGTTGACGAGGATGTCCACGGCCATGTCCAGGTCGGCCTGGGCGTCCACGTAGACGTGGCAGTTGCCGGTACCGGTCTCGATGACCGGGACGGTGGACTCCTCGACGACGGTCTTGATGAGCGAGGCGCCGCCGCGCGGGATGAGCACGTCGACGAGGCCGCGGGCCCGCATCAGCTCTCGGACGGAGTCGCGGGACTCGCCGGGGACGAGCTGGACCGCGTCGGCGGGCAGGCCGGCGCTCTCGACGGCGTCGCGGAGGATCCCGACGAGGGCGGTGTTGGAGGCGTAGGCGGAGGAGCTGCCGCGCAGGAGGACCGCGTTGCCGGACTTGAGGCAGAGCGCGGCGGCGTCGACGGTGACGTTGGGACGGGCCTCGTAGATGATGCCGACGACGCCGAGGGGGACGCGGATCTGGCGGAGGTCGATGCCGTTGGGGAGGGTGCTGCCGCGGACGACCTCGCCGACGGGGTCGGGCAGGGCCGCGACGTCGCGCACGTCGGAGGCGATGGCCGCGACGCGCTCCGGGGTGAGGGTGAGGCGGTCGATGACCGTCTCGCTGGTGCCGGCGGCGCGGGCCTTGTCGGTGTCGACGGCGTTGGCGGCGATGATCTCGGCCGTACGGGCCTCCAGCGCGTCCGCGATCGCCAGCAGGGCCGTGTCCTTGGCGGACCGCGGGAGTGGGGCGATGGCGGCGGCGGCCGTGCGGGCCGCTTGCGCGGTGGCGAGGACGGGGGAGGCTGCGGTGGCGGCGTCGAGCGAGGTCATGCCGCCCAGGGTAGTCCCCGGGCCGCCCTTGGCCGACGGCCTTTCCACCCCGCGAGACAGCCCCCGGGGCCGGCACGCCGGGGTGCCGCTGCGCGGGGCCGGTCCCCTCCCCGCGCAGCGGCTAGTACGGGTGCACGCCCACCGGGTGGGCCGGGGGTGGGCCGTAGCCCTCCGCCACGCGTTGGTGGTAGGTGGCGCGGTCGATGACCTCCAGGCCGACGATCTCCCACGGCGGGAGCTGCGCCGAGGAGCGGTGTTCGCCCCACAGGCGCAGGGCGACGGCCGCCGCGTCGTGGAGGTCGCGGGCCTCCTCCCAGTAGCGGATCTCCGCGTGGTCGTCGGCGTAGCGGCTGGTCAGGAGGAAGGGGTGGTCGTGGGCCAGTTGTTCCAGCCCGCGCCGGACCTCGGACAGCGGCGCCGGCTTGCCGGAGACGCTCAGGGTGACGTGCCAGAGGCGGGAGGGTTCGACCTTCGAGTCGGTCTTCGAGTCGGCCTTGGAGTCGTTCTTCGCGTCGTTGTTCCCGGCTCCGCCGTCACCGTCCCCCGTGCCGACGCTGGTCAGCGCTCGTCTCACCAGTCGCCTCCTGTCTCCGCCACGCGTGTCCGCCCGTGCCCGGGCCCCTCACAGTTGACCAGTCCCCGCGCCGCCGCGCGGCGGTTTTGCCGAAGCTCAGCCCTGCAGCAGGACCAGATCGTCCCGGTGGACGACCTCCCGTTCGTACTCGGGTCCGAGTTCCGCCGCGAGCTCGCGGGTGGAGCGGCCGAGGAGCTGCGGGAGTTCCTTGGCGTCGAAGTTGACCAGGCCCCGGGCGATCGGCCGGCCGTCGGCGGAGCGCAGTTCGACCGGGTCGCCGGCAGCGAAGTCGCCCTCGACGGCGGCGATGCCGGCGGGCAGCAGCGAGCTGCCGCGTTCGGTGACCGCGCGGACCGCGCCTTCGTCGAGGACGAGGTGGCCCTGGGGGGTCGAGGCGTGCTGGAGCCACAGCAGCCGGTCCGCGGAGCGCCGTCCGGTGGCGTGGAAGTGGGTGCCGGTCGCCCGCCCGGCCAGGGCGTCGGCGGCCTGGCTGGCGGAGGTGAGGACGACGGGGATGCCCGCCGCGGCGGCGATCCGTGCGGCCTCGACCTTGGTGACCATGCCGCCGGTGCCGACGCCCGCCTTTCCGGCGCTGCCGATGGAGACGTGCGCGATGTCCTCGGGCCCGCGGACCTCGTCGATGCGGGTGGTGCCGGGCAGGGACGGGTCTCCGTCGTAGAGGCCGTCGACGTCCGAGAGCAGGACGAGGAGGTCCGCGCGGACGAGGTGGGCGACGAGGGCGGCCAGCCGGTCGTTGTCGCCGAAGCGGATCTCGTCCGTGGCCACGGTGTCGTTCTCGTTGACGACGGGCAGGGCGCCCATCGCGAGGAGCTGGTCGAGGGTGCGGTAGGCGTTGCGGTAGTGGGCGCGGCGGCTGGTGTCGTCGGTGGTGAGCAGCACCTGGCCGACGCGGACGCCGTAGCGGGCGAAGGAGGCGGTGTAGCGGGCGACGAGCAGGCCCTGGCCGACGCTGGCGGCGGCCTGCTGGCGGGCCAGGTCCTTGGGGCGGCGGGCCAGGCCGAGCGGGGAGAGTCCGGCGGCGATGGCGCCGGACGAGACCAGGACGATCTCCTTCTCGCCGCCGCTGCGGGACTTGGCCAGGACGTCGACCAGCGCGTCCACCCGGTCGGCGTCGAGTCCGCCGGCCGCCGTGGTCAGGGAGGAGGAGCCGACCTTGACCACGATCCTGCGGGCGTCCACGACACCTTGCCTAGCCGCTGACACGTCTTGTCCCCTTGCCCCTTGCCGGAATGCCTGCCGTCTCAATCTACGGGGTCGCACCGGGCCGCCGCTCAGCGGTTTCAGACCGTGGACGAGCTCCCGACCGGCTCCCGTTCGTCGGCCCGTCCGGCGGCCCCCGGGATGAGGATCTTGCGGGAGATGACGAAGGTGAACGGGATGGCCACGACCGCCGCGACCAGCGGGGCGATGCGGGTGTCCATCCCGGCCCAGGCCACCAGGGCGTAGAGGCCGACCGACTGGATCACGTAGTTCGTGACGTTCGTCAGCGGGAAGAGGAGGAACTTCTTCCACGTCGGCCGGGTCCGGTACGTGAAGTACGTGTTCATGAAGAAGGAGCCGACCATCGCCAGTACGAAGGCGAGGGAGTAGGCGGCGAAGTACGGCATCCACGGGTGCAGCAGCAGGTAGAGCCCGAAGAAGGTGCCGGTGTTGACCCCGCCGACCAGCGCGAAGCGAAAGACCTGGCCCAGCTTTTCTCGTCTGCTCATCGGGAGCTGCGCTCCACGATCGTCGGCTCGACGGCCGTCGGCCGCGCCACGGCGGTGGCGGGGCGGCCGAGCGCGTCCACCCCGTGGGACTCCTTCACGAGGAAGTGCGGCCGCCGCTTGGTCTCGTAGTAGATGCGTCCGATGTACTCGCCGATCAGACCCAGCATGATCATCTGTACGCCGCCCAGGCCCGTGATTATGGCGACGAGGGTGACGTAGCCCGGCGACTCGACCCCGTTGGTGATCGCCATGACCGTGATCCACAACGCGTACAGGCAGGTCAGCGCGACGAGCGAGACGCCGAGCCAGATCCCGACGCGCAGCGGCCGGTTGTTGAAGGAGATCAGGCCGTCCATGGCGTAGTTCAGCAGGGCGCCGAACTTCCACTTGGTCTCGCCGGCCTCGCGCTGGGCGTTGCGGTAGTCGAAGTGGACGGTGTCGAAGCCGATCCAGGAGAAGAGGCCCTTGGAGAAGCGGTTGTACTCCGGCAGCGACAGCAGGGCGTCCACGGCCGGGCGCGACAGCATGCGGAAATCGCCGACGCCGTCGGTGAGCTCGACGTCGACCCAGCGGTTCACGCCCCGGTAGTAGAGGCGGCTCAGCGCGCTGCGGACCTTCTTGTCGCCCTCGCGGGTGCGGCGGGCGATGATCTGGTCGTGGCCCTGCCGGTGGTATTCGAGCATGGTCGCGATGAGCTCCGGCGGGTGCTGGAGGTCCGCGTCCATGATCACGACTGCGTCGCCGGTGGTCTCGCGGAGGCCCGCGAGCATGCCGGCCTCCTTGCCGAAGTTGCGGCTGAAGGAGACGTACCGGGTCCGCTCGCCGTGTTCGGCGGCGATCTTCCGGAGCTTGTCGAGGGTGCCGTCGCGGCTGCCGTCGTCGACGTAGCAGACCTCGTACTCGACGGGGAGGGAGTCCAGGACCCTGCGGATCTCCGCGTCGAAACTGTCGATCACGGCTTCTTCGTTGTAGCAGGGGACAACTACGGACAGCTTCGTCATGGACACTTCCTGCTGGCTCCGAACGGGTGATTGTGGGCGACCGGACCCGCCACTCACCTCTTCCTTAGAAGTATGCACGGCGACGGTCGACCGGCGGCCGGCCGTCGGGTCGGCCTGCGGGAGTGGAGGGCGGCACACGGTAGCTTTGACGAGATAAGCGGAATGAGCTGAACGAAACGAAACGAAACGAAGGGATCGAGGTGCACGTGCCCGACGTCTCCGTGGTCGTCATCGTCTACAACGACGCAGAGCGTCTGTCGACAGCAGTCCAGTCGGTATTGGACCAGACCCTGCACGGGGTCGAAGTCGTGATCGTCGACGACTGCAGCAAGGACCGCTCGTACGCGGTCGCCCAGGAACTGGAAGCGGCGCATCCGGGGAGAGTGCGCGCCTTCCGGCTGCCGGAGAACAGCGGCGGCTGCGGTGCGCCCCGAAACCACGGGATCCAGCAGACCACCGGCAAGTACGTCATGTTCCTGGACAGCGACGACGTGCTCGAGCGCAACGCCTGCCGGAACATGCTGGACGCGGCCGAGCGCACCGGCTCCGACCTGGTCTCGGGCATGTGCGTCCGCGTGCACCTCGACAACCGGTGGGGCAAGACCACCGAGTGGTACCCCTGGATCTACTCGCGCACGCGCACCCTGGAGTCGATCACCGACTTCCCGGACCTGCTGGTCTACGACACCCTCTCCACGAACAAGTGCTACCGGCGCGAGTTCCTCCTGGAGCAGGGCCTGGAGTTCCCGGTCGGGATCCACTACGAGGACCTGCTGTTCTCGGCGCAGGCCTACGTGGCCGCCCGCCGCATCACGCTCATCCCGAACCACGTCTACTTCTGGAACGTGATCGAGAAGGCCGCGGCGAAGTCGATCAGCAACCGGCGCCACGAGATCGCGAACTTCATCCACCGGATGGAGATCCACCGCCGCGTCGACGAGCTGCTCGCCTCGAAGGGCCACACGGACATCAAGTCCGCGAAGGACGCCAAGTTCCTCAAGCACGACCTGGTGCTGCACCTGCGCGACCTGCCCCTGCTCAGCGACGAGTACCGGCAGGAGTTCGCCCGCCTCGCCAACGGCTACCTGGCGGGCATCGACCCGGAGGCGTACGAGCACGTCACCTACCTCCAGGCGATCTGCGCGTACCTGCTGGGCAAGGAGGACTGGGACAACCTGCTCCCGGCCGCCGACGCCATGACCAACAAGGGCCGGCTCTCCTCCCCCCTGGCGGAGCGCGACGGCCGCGTCTACTGGTGCGCCGATCACCTGGACGGTGCCGACGCCGCGGAGGCCCGGCGGATACTGGACGTCACCGAGCAGGGCTTCCACACCACCCCGCTCACCTCCCTCCAGCTGGGCAACCGCCTCACCTCGTACGAGGACGACGGGCGCGGCACCGTCACGCTGTCCGGCGCCGTCGTGAACCCGCTGCGGCGGATCCCGGAGGACGCGGAGCTGAAGGCCTCCCTCGAGTTCCGGGCCCGCCGGCAGATCGGGGTGCGTTCCTTCGGCTTCCCGGTGGCAACCGTGCGCCACGCCGGTGACACGATCGAGTGGAGCGGCAGCGCCGACATCGCCTCGACGGTCCGTCCCCTCGGCATCATCGACGCCGTCTGGGACGTCCGCCTCAAGCTGACCGCCGGCGGCCACAAGATCACCACCCGGGTCTCGGTCGGCGGGGTCGACCTGGAGAAGGCGGCCCGGCTGCGCGTGCGGCCGCGACTGACGCGGCTGGTCTCCGACCGCTTCGAGCCCGAGGTGACCAAGAAGGGCAACCTGTCCTACGTCCTCACCGCCGAGAGCGCCGCCGCGGTCCGCACCCGGTCGCTGATCGACAACGCCATACAGGGCAAGACGGCCAACGTGGTCAAGCGGGGCCTGCGCAAGGCCCTGCGGGTGCGCCGGAACATCGGCTCCGGCGAGCAGAAGGTGAAGGTCTACCACGAGGTCTTCTCGAAGCTGCCCGTCAAGAAGGGCACGGTCGTCTTCGAGAGCCACATGGGCAAGCAGTACAGCGACAGCCCCAAGGCGATCTACGAGGAGATGGTGCGCCAGGGCGTGCCCTTCGAGGCGATCTGGTCGTACGCGGGCGGCAAGCCCACCGGCTTCCCCAAGGAGGCCACCCTGGTGCGCCGCTGGAGCTGGGCGTACCTGCGGGCGCTGGCCCAGGCCGAGTACTGGGTGGACAACCAGGGCTTCCCGCTGGCGCTGACCAAGCGCGCGGGGACCACGTACATCCAGACCTGGCACGGTTCCGCGCTCAAGCGGATGGGCTTCCACGAGCCGCGCACCAAGGCGCAGGGCAAGGCCGGCCAGGCCAAGTTCCAGGCGGCCGTCGACCGCTTCGACCACTTCCTGATCCGGTCCGAGCACGACGCCCGCACCCTCGCCAAGGGCTTCCGGCTGCGCGACGAGGTCCTGCTGCGCACCGGCTACCCGCGCAACGACGCCCTCGTCGAGGCGCAGCTGAGCGAGGCGCAGAGCGGCGAGCGGGTGCGCGGGCCGCTGGCGGCCGAGCTCGGCATCGACCCGGACAAGAAGGTGCTGCTGTACGCGCCGACCTTCCGGGCGGCGGCCGACGGCACGGTCGAGGGCTTCGTGTTCCCCTTCGACGTGGAGGAGTTCGCGGAGCGTCTCGGTGACCGCTTCACGCTGCTGGTGCGCACGCACTACCTCAACAGCGTCTCGCTGCCGCCGTCGGTCGAGGGCCGCGTCATCGACGTGTCCCGGCACCACGACATCACTCCGCTGCTGGCCCTCGCGGACGGGCTGATCACCGACTACTCGTCCGTGATGTTCGACTACGCCGTGCTGGACCGGCCGATGGTGTTCTTCGCGTACGACTACGAGAAGTACGCCAACGACATCCGCGGGACCTACTTCGACCTGAAGGAGAAGGCGCCGGGCCCGGTGGTGGCCACGGCGGACGAGCTCCTGCAGGCGCTGTCGGCCTTCGAGGAGGCGGACGCGAAGTTCGCGGAGGCCCGGCAGCGTTTCCTGACCGAGTTCGGCGAGTACGACCGTGGGGACGCCGCACGCCAGATCGTCGAGAAGTTCTTCACCGGGAGCGGCAAGTGAGCCGGGACATCTTCATCGTCTCCAACAGCGTCGACGAGCTCGGCGGTGTGACCACCTGGTCGCACCAGATGGCCCGGCTGTTCACCGACCGCGGGCACCAGGTCCACATCGTCGGCATCGCCCCGGTCGCCGAGGAGATCCGCCAGAAGCTGCCGCAGGACCTGCCGTACGGGACGACCACCCTGTACGACGCCCACCCGCCGGCGGCGCGCAGGCTGCACGGGATCAAGGGTCGGCTGAACGCGCCCGAGCGGCGCCGGCAGGCGGCCCGGCGGGCGAAGATGCGGGTCAAGGCGGAGCGGCTGAGCGAGCTGTTCCGGGCGGCCCGCCCCGGCAGCGTGGTCATCGTGACCCAGGTCTGGGCGATGGAGTGGGTGGCCCTCGCCGACACCAAGGGGCTCACCGTCATCGGGATGAGCCACGAGTCCTTCGAGGCCAGCCAGAAGTCCACCCGCGGTGCGCGCGTGCGCCGGCACTACCCGGAGGTCGACCGGCTGCTGGTGCTGACCCCGGAGGACGCGGACCTCTGGATCCGGTCGGGCATGGAGAACGTGGGCAGCATGCCGAACCCGCTGCCCTTCATGCCGGACTCCCCCGCTCCGCGCACCGGGAAGGTCGTGGCCTGCGTCGGTCGCCTGGCCTTCGAGAAGGGCGTCGACCTGCTGCTCGACGCCTGGGCGGAGGCCGCTCCGCTGCACCCCGACTGGACCTTGCGGATCTACGGGGCGGGCGTGGAGGAGCCGGCGCTGCGCGCGCACTGCGCCTCGCTGGGGCTGGACGAGTCCGTGGAGTGGATGGGCAGCACCGACGACGTGCTGGGCGCACTGCGCGGGGCTTCGGTCTTCGCGCAGGCCTCGCGGGCCGAGGGCTTCCCGATCACCCTGCTGGAGGCGATGGCGGCGGGTCTGCCGGTCGCGGCGTTCGACTGCGCGCCGGGTGTGCGGGAGATCGTCCGGCACGGTGAGGACGGGCTGCTGGCGCGGCTGGGCAACACGATGGAGCTGGCCGGGCACCTGGACGCGCTGATGAGCGACGACCGGCTCCGCGACCGCCTCGGGGACACGGCGTTCCGTTCGGTGAAGCGCTACTCCAGCGCCGAGATCACCGACCGGTGGGAGGAGCTCTTCTCCTTCCTGGAGCGCTGACACCGCCCCGTACACATGAGGCCGCCCGCCCCGGAGGAATCCGGGGCGGGCGGCTTCGGTGTGAGGGGGTGTCGGGCCCGGTCAGAGCGCGTGGACGTCCTTGTGGCGGTCCTTGTGCCCGGCCTTCGCCGCCTCCTTGTTGGCCTGCCAGCCCGCCCAGGCGGAGGTGACCATCTCCTCGACGTCGCGCCGGGCCTTCCAGCCCAGCACGTCGGCGATCTTGTCGGCCGAGGCCACGACCTTCGCCGGGTCGCCGGGGCGGCGGGGGCTGATCACCGGGGCGTGGGTGTGTCCGGTGCCCTTGTTCAGGAGGTCGACCATCTCGGCGACGGAGACGCCCTCACCGCGGCCGATGTTGACGGTGAGGTCCTTGTACTCCCCGGCCGCGGCCCACTCGGCGAGCTTGCGGGCCGCCGCCACGTGGGCCTCCGCGAGGTCCTCGACGTGGATGTAGTCGCGGACGCAGGTGCCGTCCGGCGTCGGGTAGTCGTCGCCGAAGATGAGCGCGCCCTCGCCCTTGTCGAACCGCTCGAAGACCATCGGGACCAGGTTGAACACGCCCGTGTCGGCGAGCTCGGGGGTCGCGGCGCCCGCCACGTTGAAGTAGCGCAGGCAGGCGGTGGAGATGCCGTGCGCCCGGCCCGCGGAGCGCACCAGCCACTCGCCGGCCAGCTTCGTCTCGCCGTAGGGGCTCAGCGGCAGGCACGGGGTGTCCTCGGTGACCAGGTCCACGTCGGGCATGCCGTAGACGGAGGCGGAGGAGGAGAAGAGGAAGTTGCGGACGCCCGCGTCGGCCACGGACTGGAGCAGGACCGTGAGGCCCTGCAGGTTCTCGTGGTAGTAGTACAGCGGCTTCTCGACGGACTCGCCGACCTGCTTCTTGCCCGCGAGGTGCACCACGCCGGTGATCTTGTGCGCGCGGATGACCGCGTCCACGGCCAGGCGGTCCAGGACCGAGCCGACCACCAGCGGGACGCCCTCCGGCACACGGTCCTCGTTGCCCGTGGAGAGGTCGTCGAAGACGACGACCTTCTGCCCCGCGAGCACCATCGAGCGGACGACGTGCGATCCGATGTATCCGGCGCCACCGGTGATCAGAAAGGTCATGTGTTGCTCCTCGTCCTGTCGTTTCCGTGAGCGGTGCTCAGTGCGACGCGCACGCTGCCCTGGCGCGGTCTATCCGGTTCCGTACGAGGAACATCGCGCCCGCGGCGCCGGGCGCGAGGCGCAGGGCGAGCGAGCCCGAACCCGTGCGGTACGGCTGCGTCAGCAGAACACCGTACCGGCTGCTGGGCAGGGCGCGGCGGCGCAGCAGGCCGCCCCGGGGACGCAGGGAGGTCTTCAGGGAGCTCCCGTCCGCGCACTCCACGACCGCTTCGACGTGCCATGCCTGGAGTCGGCGCAGGCCCATCCTGCGGCCGGTGGCGGCCAGGTCGCCGAGGCGGAACGGAAGCACCACCGACCAGCCGCCGTCCTCGTCCGGGGTCAACTCCACGGCCTGGGCCAGTACGGGATCCCCTCCGGCGCGGGGCAGGAAGCGCAGCCGCACGGTCCGCGGGCCGGCCTCGGCCAGCCGCCCGTACAGGTCGTGCAGCCGCAGCCGCACGGCGCCGTTGCCCGCGGGTTCGGCGTCGACGGTCACCGGCAGCGCGGGCGTCGGCAGTTCGAGCAGGCCGTCCAGCTCGACCGGGAGCTCCTCGCTCCACACCGGGGCCCCGTCGGGGCCGGTCGCGTACGGGGGCAGCAGCCGCGGTGGCTCGGCGGCGAAGCGGGTCAACCGCTCGACGTCGGCGGGCGGGGTGGCGGTGGCGCGCAGCACGCGTACGATCCATCGCGCGTGCGGGGCGGCGGCCTCCACGGCGGCCTCGTCGAAGGTGTCGAGGTACTCGCGGGTCATGGTCCACCAGGCGGCCTGGTACTCGGGGTCCTTGCCAAGCTCGCGCAGGTACATGCGCAGGTCGTACTCGATGAACTTGACGTGGCAGGCGTGGCCCAGCGCCGGGGAGGCCTCGGCGAGCGTGCGGGCGGCGGTGCGGTGGGCCTCGATGCGGGCGCGCCAGTTGCCGACGTCCTTGCGGTCGAGGGAGATCGACACCTGTGCGGCGTCGCGGCGCACGTGCCACACGTAGACGAGGTCGTCGATCACCGCGACGCGGGGGGCGGCCGCCAGGACGCGCGCGGTGAAGGCGAAGTCCTCGTAGACGAAGCGACCGTCGGGAAAGCGGATCGAATGCTCATTCAGGAATGAGCGGTCGTACAGCTTGTTGACGCAGAGCGTGTCGCGGACCAGATCGGGCCGGTCCGCGGGCTGTTCGATCACATCGCCCGCGGTGTACAGCCCCGGCATCCACGGCACGTCGTGGTGAAGCGGAAGCTCGCGGCGCACGCACGCGCCGACCGTGACCGGGGCGCCGTGCTCCTCGGCGGCCCGCACCAGGGCGTCGGCCGCCCCCGCGGGCAGCACGTCGTCGCTGTCCAGGAACAGGACGTACGGGGAGGTCGCGGCGGCGATGCCGTCGTTGCGCGGGGTGCCGCACCCGCCGCTGTTCTCCGCGCGGTGCACGACCTTCAGACGGGGGTGCCGGGCGGCCAGCTCGTCCAGCACCCGTGCGGTGCCGTCGGACGAAGCGTCGTTCACGGCGATGACCTCGGCGACCACCGGGCCCTGGGCGAGAGCCGATTCGACGGCTTCGCCCACGAGCCCGGCGTCGTTGTACGCGATCACCACAACGGAAACGGAGGGGGGGTTCGTGCTGCTCACCCGGTGGATCCTAGGCGACCCGGGTAAACAGGACCTCAAGGCAGGCCAACGCCCGGGTAGCGCCCGCGACGATCAGACTCAGAACGGCCTGAACTCGTCGTATTCCTGCTGCGCCGCGTCCCCGCGCCTCGCTTCCTTCTCCTTGCGGCGCTGCGTGGCCGGGCGCGGAGCCTCCATGCGGTGGTCCTCGCCGCGGCGGCCCAGCATCTCGGCGCCGGCCATCATGGTCGGCTCCCAGTCGAAGACGACCGCGTTGTCGTCGGAGCCGATGGCCACGCCGTCGCCGGCGCGGGCGCCGGCCTTCCTCAGCGCGTCCTCGACACCGAGGCGGTTGAGGCGGTCGGCGAGGTAACCGACGGCCTCGTCGTTGTTGAAGTCGGTCTGGCGGACCCAGCGCTCCGGCTTCTCGCCGCGCACCACGTACACGTCCTCGACCTCGTCGTAGGTGACGGTGAAGCCGGCGTCGTCCACGGCCTTCGGGCGGATGACGATACGGGTCGCCTCCTGCTTGGGCTTGCGGGCGCGGGCCTTGGCGACGACCTCGGCGAGGAAGTAGGAGAGCTCCTTCAGGCCGGTGCGGGCGACCGCGGAGACCTCGAAGACCTTGTAGCCGCGGGCCTCCAGGTCCGGGCGGACCATCTCGGCGAGGTCCTGGCCGTCCGGGATGTCGACCTTGTTGAGGACCACCAGGCGGGGGCGCTTCTCCAGGCCGCCGCCGTAGATCTTGAGCTCTTCCTCGATGACGTCGAGGTCGGCAACCGGGTCGCGGTCGGACTCCAGGGTGGCGGTGTCCAGGACGTGCACCAGCACGGAGCAGCGCTCGACGTGGCGCAGGAACTCCAGGCCGAGGCCCTTGCCCTGGCTGGCGCCGGGGATCAGGCCGGGGACGTCGGCGATCGTGTAGACCGTCGAGCCGGCGGTGACGACGCCCAGGTTCGGGACCAGCGTCGTGAACGGGTAGTCCGCGATCTTCGGCTTGGCGGCGGAGAGCACCGAGATCAGCGAGGACTTGCCGGCGCTCGGGAAACCGACCAGCGCCACGTCGGCGACGGTCTTGAGCTCCAGGACGATGTCGCCGGTGGTGCCGGGGACGCCGAGGAGCGCGAAGCCGGGGGCCTTGCGGCGGGCGGAGGCGAGCGCGGCGTTGCCGAGACCGCCGCGGCCGCCTTCGGCGGCGACGTAGGTGGTGCCCTGGCCGACGAGGTCGGCGAGGACGTTGCCCTCCTTGTCGAGGACGACGGTGCCGTCCGGCACGGGCAGGATCAGGTCCTGGCCGTCCTTGCCGGAGCGGTTGCCGCCCTCGCCGGGCTTGCCGTTGGTGGCCTTGCGGTGCGGGCTGTGGTGGTAGTCCAGCAGGGTGGTGATCGCCTGCTCCACCACCAGGATCACGTCACCGCCACGGCCGCCGTTGCCGCCGTCGGGGCCGCCGAGCGGCTTGAACTTCTCCCGGTGAACGGAGGCGCAGCCGTGGCCTCCGTTACCCGCGGCGACGTGCAGCTCGACGCGGTCCACGAAGGTGGTCATGGTTGTTCCTCCAGATACAGCGGGGATGGTCCGGAATGTCCGGTGGCAGACCTTGCTGCCCATTAAACGTGCCCGGTGGGGCAGGGCGTGTCTCTGTGACAACGCGCCGAGGGCGGACCTCTCTTCCCGGCTGACGCCGGGAAGAGCTGAGATCCGCCCTCGGGAAGTTACGAACGCTTGATCAGCAGAAGCTGGATCAGGCGGCCGGAACGATGTTCACGACCTTGCGGCCACGGTGCGTGCCGAACTGGACCGAACCGGCCTGCAGCGCGAACAGCGTGTCGTCGCCACCACGACCGACACCCGAACCCGGGTGGAAGTGGGTGCCGCGCTGGCGGACGAGGATCTCGCCGGCGGAAACGACCTGACCGCCGAAGCGCTTCACGCCGAGCCGCTGGGCATTGGAGTCGCGCCCGTTCCGGGTGGACGATGCGCCCTTCTTGTGTGCCATGTCTCAGTCCCTCTTACTTCGCAGCCGCGGGGATACCGGTGACCTTGATCGCCGTGTACTGCTGGCGGTGACCCTGGCGACGGCGGTAGCCGGTCTTGTTCTTGTAGCGCAGGATGTCGATCTTGGCGCCCTTGTGGTGGTCCACGACCTCGGCCGTGACCTTGATGCCGGCCAGGACCCACGGGTCGCTGGTCACGGCGTCGCCGTCGACAACGAGCAGGGTCGAGAGCTCGACCGTGTCGCCAACCTTGGCAGTGGAAATCTTGTCAACCTCAACGATGTCGCCGACAGCAACCTTGTGCTGGCGACCACCGCTGCGCACGATGGCGTACACGCGGATCTCTCTCTCACTCGGGACGGATGCTCCTGAAGCCAGCCGCTCAGGCGGGCCGGGGCCCGAACTGATCCGGAATGGACGAGCGGCCTCTCCGGGCAGAGCCTGGAGGAAGGTGCTCAGGAGCGCGGCACGTCTAGGACACGCCGACGGTCAAGACTACGGGCCCTGCCTTGACGGGGTCAAACCGGGGCCTGGCCGCCGTCCGTGCCGGAGGCGCGGCCGCCGTCCTCGTGGTCTGACGGTGTCCAGGGCTCCGCCATCCGGCTCGTGCCCGAACCGGCCGTGTCCGCGCTGGACTTGACGTCGCCGATCCGGTCGTGGGAGTCGGTTCGCTCGGTGACCACGGTTGAAGGCGCCGCTGTGGACGTAGGTGCACCGCAACGCGTAGGTGCACCGAAACGGCCCCGCCCGGCACCTGTCGGTGCCGGGCGGGGCCGGATGGAGCGGTGACCGCAGATCAGCCTTCGGTCGGAGCCGAGACGGACGGCGGCGTCTGCTGCTCCGCCGCCGCGGTCTTCTTCGTCGCCCGCTTCGCCACGGTCTTCTTGGTCGTGGCCGCCTTCTTGGCCACGGTCTTCTTGGCCGCCGTCGCCTTCTTGGCGGTGGTGGCCTTCTTCGCCGCGGTCGCCTTCTTGGCCGGAGCCTTCTTGGCGGCCTTCTTCGCCGGGGCGGCCTCCTCGACGGGGGCCTCCGGCTCCGGCTGCGCCTCGGTCACCGGGGCCTCGGTCACCGGGGCCTCGACGACCACCACGGCGGCCTCGGACGTGCCCGCCGGGGAGCCGGCGGGTGCGGTGGCCTTGCGGGTGGCACGCCGGCGCGGACGGGCCGGCGCGGCCTCGGCCACGGGGGCCTCGACCACGGGCTCGGCTTCGACCACGGGCTCGACCACGGGCTCGACGACCGGCTCGGGCTCGACGGCGGCCTCGACGACCGGCTCCGGCTCGGGCTCGGGCTCCGGGGCCACCTCGGCCACGGGCGCCGGGGCACCCGCCGGGGCGGTGGCCTTACGGGTCGCACGGCGACGGGTCCGACCCTTGGGGGCCTCCTCCACCACCGGCTCCGCGACGACCTCGGCCGGGGCCTCGACCTGCGCGACGACCTCGGCGGCCGGCGCCGGCACCGTGTCGGCGGGCTCGATCACCGGCTCGGCCTCGACCACGGGGGCCGGGGGCTGGGCGGCCGCACCGCGCGGGGCACCCGCCGGAGCGGTCGCCTTGCGGGTGGCACGGCGCCGGTTGCGACGACCGCTCAGACCCGCGGCGGCCTCGGCCTCCGCCGGGCTGCCGTACAGTTCCTCGCCCGCGACGAACTCCGGCTCGGGCAGCGCCACCGGCGCCGCGATCTCCGCGGCCACCTCGGCCTCGGTCTCGAAGACCTCCGCCTCGACGGCCTCGTGCTCGTGCTCGTGGTGGTCGGACTCCGCCCGGCCGCCGCGACGCTTGGCGCGCTTGCCGCCGTTGCCACCGCCGCCGATCGAGGTCGGGCTCTCCATGTGCACGATCACACCGCGGCCGTTGCAGTGGACGCAGGTCTCGGAGAAGGACTCCAGCAGGCCCTGGCCCACCCGCTTGCGGGTCATCTGGACCAGGCCCAGCGAGGTCACCTCGGCGACCTGGTGCTTCGTACGGTCACGGCCCAGGCACTCCAGCATGCGCCGCAGGACCAGGTCGCGGTTGGACTCCAGGACCATGTCGATGAAGTCGATGACGACGATGCCGCCGAGGTCGCGCAGCCGCAGCTGACGCACGATCTCCTCGGCCGCCTCCAGGTTGTTCCTGGTGACCGTCTCTTCGAGGTTGCCGCCCTGACCGGTGAACTTGCCGGTGTTGACGTCGATGACGATCATCGCCTCGGTCTTGTCGATCACGAGGGAACCGCCCGAGGGCAGCCACACCTTGCGGTCGAGCGCCTTGGCGAGCTGCTCGTCGATCCGGTACGTCGCGAAGACGTCCACCTCGGAGGTCCAGCGCGACAGCCGGTCGGCCAGGTCCGGGGCCACGTGCGAGACGTAACCGTGGATGGTCTCCCAGGCGCCGTCACCACTGACGATGACCTTCGAGAAGTCCTCGTTGAAGATGTCGCGCACGACGCGGACGGTCATGTCCGGCTCGCCGTACAGGAGGCTCGGCGAAGAGGTCGAGATCTGCTTCGACTTCTTCTGGATGTCCTCCCACTGGGCCTGCAGACGCTCGACGTCGCGGCGCAGCTCGTCCTCGCTCGCACCCTCGGCGGCGGTGCGCACGATGACGCCCGCGTCCTCGGGGACGATCTTCTTGAGGATGGTCTTCAGGCGCGCGCGCTCGGTGTCGGGCAGCTTGCGGCTGATACCGGTCATCGAGCCCTCGGGCACGTAGACCAGGTAGCGACCGGGCAGCGAGACCTGCGAGGTCAGGCGGGCACCCTTGTGGCCGATCGGGTCCTTGGTGACCTGCACCAGGACCGACTGGCCGGACTTCAGGGCGGACTCGATGCGGCGCGGCCCGTTGGCCATGCCGAGCGCCTCGAAGTTGACCTCACCGGCGTACAGGACGGCGTTGCGGCCCTTGCCGATGTCGATGAAGGCGGCCTCCATGGACGGCAGCACGTTCTGGACCTTGCCCAGGTAGACGTTGCCGACGTACGAGGTGGCCTCTTCCTTGTTGACGTAGTGCTCGACGAGCACGTTGTCCTCGAGGACGCCGATCTGGGTGCGCTCGCCGGACTGGCGGACGACCATCACGCGCTCGACGGCCTCACGGCGGGCCAGGAACTCGGCCTCCGTGATGATCGGCACGCGGCGGCGGCCCTGCTCGCGGCCCTCGCGGCGGCGCTGCTTCTTCGCCTCCAGACGGGTCGAGCCCTTGATGGACTGGACCTCGTCGGACGGCTCGGCCTCCTTGCGGGCCGGGCGGGGCTCACGGACCTTGACGACCGTGCGCACGCCCTCCTCGTCGGCCGCCTCGCCGGCGACGTCGGCCGGCTCACCGCTGCGGCGGCGACGGCGACGACGGCGACGGCTGGAGCTGGAACCGAGAGCGCCCTCGTCGGCCTCGTCGAACTCGGCGGCCTCCTCCTCGGTCTCGGCTTCCTCGCCGGCCTCGGTCTCGGCCTCTTCCTCGGCGGTCTCGTCGAGCTCCGCGGCCTCACCGCGGCGGCGGCGACGGCCACCACGACGGCGACGGCGCGACGGGCGCTCGCCCGACTCGTCACCCTCGTCGAACTCGGCGGCCTCTTCCTCCAGCTCCGCCTCGGGCTCCTCCTCCGCGAGCACGTCGGCCACGGAGACCGGGCCGGTCTCGGCGACGGGCGCGGCCTCGGCGGCGCCACGGCCGCGGCGGCGGCGACGGCCGGCCGGCTGCGGGGCGGCGGGGGCCTCGGCGGCGACGGCCTCGGCCTCGAGCTCCTCCTCCTCGACCTCCTCGGCCGGGGCGGCGGCACGCGCGGCGGCCGCGGCCATGGCGGCGGTCTCCGGCGTCTGGAACATCGGCTCGGCGAAGACCGGGGCCTGGAAGGTGGCCACGGCGGGACGCGCGGCACGGCGGGACGCCCGGGCCGGGGCGGCCGGCTCGGCGCTCTCGGCGGGCTGGGCGGCGGGCTGCGCGGGGGCGGCCGCGGTGGTGGAGCGGGTGGCGCGACGACGGCCGCCGCGCTTCGGGGAATCCAGCGCGTCGGCGACGGTGAAGGTCCGGGCGGCGGCCTTCGGGGCCTCCTCCACGGCGGCGACCTCGGCGACGGGCGCGACCTCGGCGGCGGGCGCCGCCGGGGCCTCGGGCGCGGTGGCGGCGCGGGTGGCACGGCGGCGGGTGCGCGGGGCCGGAGCGGCGGGCTCCTCGGCGACGACGGCGGCCGGGGCCTCCTCGACGGCGGGCTCCTCGACCTCGGCGGCCGGCGCGACCTCGATGGCCGGGGCGGTCACGGCGCGGGTGGCACGGCGGCGGGTGCGCGGCGCGGCAGCGGCGGGCTCCTCGGCGACGACGGCGGCCGGCTCCTCCACGACGGCGGCGGTCTCCACGACCGGGGCGGCCTCGGCGGCCGGCGCGGTCACGGCGCGGGTGGCACGGCGGCGGGCGCGGGGGGCGGGAGCGGCCGGAGCCTCCTCCTCGACCACGGGCGCGGCCTCGGCGGCGGGCGCGGCCGGGGCCTCGGGCGCGGTGGCGGCGCGGGTGGCACGACGGCGGGTGCGCGGCGCGGCAGCGGCGGGCTCCTCGGCGACCTCAGCGGCGGGGGCGGTCGGAGCGGCGGCCGGAGCCTCCACCACGATCGGCGCGGCCTCGGTGACCGGCGCGGCAACGGCGCGGGTCGCGCGGCGGCGGGGACGGGCGGGGGCGGCGTCCGCGGCGGCCTCGGGGGCGGCGGCGGCCGGAGCGGCCTCGGTCACCGGGGTCGTCTCGGCGGCGGCGCCACCGGGCGGACCGGCGGGCCGGGACGCGGCGCGACGACGCCTGCGCGGGGGCAGGTTGTCGCTCGGGCTGTTGTTGGTGGTGTCGTTTTCGTTGTTGAGCATTGCGGGCGGTTCTCCCGTCACGCTCCCGGGCGCCGCGGCTGACATCCGGTCCGGCACGGCCCCGCGCGACGTGCGCGGAGCCGGCCTCCGGGGCGCGTTCGCCACACGGGAGCTCAGTTCATGGCCGCCGGTTCCGTACGTGTTCTCCGTACGGCCTGGCGGAAGTCTTCAGGTCAGTGCGCGGCCCGACCCAGGTGGCTCCCGAGTACCAGGGCTGCGCTACGACGACGATCCTTACGCGGCGGGACCTTCCGGCGCCTTCGCGTCGGCGGCTACGGCGGCCGTGGGTGGGGCGGCCGTGACAGCCTCGCGGTCGGGCGCGAGCGGGTCGGTCACCGTGCCGGACTCCTCGTCGAAGAGCCCCTGCGCCAGCCTGGTCACCGCAGAGGGGACCGGCGGCGCCAGGTCGGCCACAGCTCGGAGACCGGACAGGACGTCGTCGGGTCGCACGGCAGGTGTCAAATGCCGAACAACCAGCCGCAGTATCGCACAGGCATTGTCCAGGGGCCTATCACCAGCGGCAGGAAGTGCCTCGAGACTCACCACGGCACCACGGGTGTCGAAAGTGCGCATGCCGTTCTTGGTACGTCGCTGCACCTCCACCGTCTCGGCTGCGAGGAACACCTCCACGGCCCGCTCGGCGTCGGCGGGCTCCACGCCGTCCAGCCGCAGCTCCCACACGGAGGCGGTCAGCCGGTCGGCGAGGCCGGAGGTACGGGCCTCGACGGCTTCGATGATGTCGAGGCCGACGGGCATCGACTCGTCGAGCAGCTCACGGAGCTTCTCGGGGTCGCGGGGAGCGGCGAGGCCGATCTCCAGGTACTCGGCCTCGCTGCCGGTACCGGTGGGCGCGGCGTTCGCGTACGAGACACGGGGGTGCGGGGTGAAGCCGGCCGAGTACGCCATCGGCACCTCGGCGCGGCGCAGGGCCCGCTCGAACGCGCGCTGGAAGTCACGGTGGCTGGTGAACCGGAGGCGGCCGCGCTTGGTGTAGCGCAGTCGGATGCGCTGCACCACCGGTGCGGGGGGCGGGCCTTCGGGCTGTCGCTTGCCCAGTGGTTCTTCTCCTTGTGCGGGGCTCCGCGGCTCGCGCGTCGCCCTGAGGTCTGTCGACCCGCTGCGGCTCACCCCTGGCGTTTGCTCAGGGAGATCTCGGCAGCGGGTGCCGCGTCGGCGGCTGTCGTACTACCCAGAGTACGCGCCCGTGACCTCGCCGGTTCCCGGGGAGGAGTACCGAAGAGCGCTTGGCGGACGGCGGCCCGCGCCTCGCGCACCGCCTCCCGCCCGGTCCGCCACACCTCGCGCGCGGTGTGGCCGACGGGGGTGAGCACGTGCCGGTACGCCCAGGACGCGGGCCACCCGACCAGCACCCAACCGGCCCACTTGAGCCCGCGCCACAGCGCACCGGCGATCGTCCCGGCGACGTGCCAGGCCCACGCGAGCACCTGCCCGAGCGGTGTGAGCACGTACCGGTACAGGACGTCGGCCACCCAGCCGACGGCGATCCCCACGGGCCGCAGCCCGTACCGCCACAGCGCCACCACGAGCCACGCGACCCCCAGCCCGACGGGCCGCAGCCCGTACCGGAACAACGCGACCACCAGCCACACGAGCCCCTGCCCGAGCGGCGTCAACACATACCGGTGGACCGCCCCCACCAGCCACACGAAACCCCGCCCGACCGGCGTCAACACATACCGGTAGACCGCCCCCACCAGCCACACCAGCCCCTGCCCGACCGGCATAAGCGTGCACCGGTACACCACCGCGGCCAGCCATCCGATGCCCTGCCCGACCGGCACGAGCACGTAGCGCCAGAGCGCGACCCACGGCCAGACGAACAGCGCCATGCCCAGGGCCCACCCGCACCACATGCCCCCCTTGGCGAGCGGTGCGAGCAGGTACGTCACCCCGGCCCGGCCCACCCAGGCCAGCGCCTCGCCGAGCGGTCGGAACACGTGGCCGCCCAGGAACCGCCCGACCGGTACGAGCACGTACCGCCACAGCCCGACCCACGGCCAGACGAAGACCAGCTTGAGCACGGTGCCCAGCAGCCAACCCACCGCCCGGAACACCGGCTCGACGACGTGCGCGTACAGCGGCCCGAGGACGTGCCGGTGCAGGGCCCGGCCCAGGGCGACGAGCAGTTCCCACACCACTCGAACGGGGAGCACGACGAGTACGGCGACGATCTTCACGGGGACCCTGATGACGCCCACCAGGCACCCGTCACCACCGTCAGCGCCGCCGGCGGGGTGCTGCTTGTCCGTGTCCATGCCACAAGGGACACGACGAAGGCCCCCACCCGTTGCGGGCGGGGGCCTGTCGTGACCCAAGGGTTACTTCACGACCGTCAGCGGCAGCAGCTTCTTGCCGGTGGGGCCGACCTGGATCTCGGTCTGCATAGCAGGACAGACGCCACAGTCGAAGCACGGGGTCCAGCGGCAGTCGTCGACCTCGGTCTCGTCGAGGGCGTCCTGCCAGTCCTCCCAGAGCCAGTCCTTGTCGAGACCGGAGTCCAGGTGGTCCCAGGGCAGGACCTCCTCGTACGTGCGCTCGCGCGTCGTGTACCAGGCGACGTCCACGCCGTACGCGGGCAGTGTCTTCTCCGCCGCCTCCATCCAGCGGTCGTACGAGAAGTGCTCGCGCCAGCCGTCGAAGCGGCCGCCCGACTCGTACACCGCGCGGATCACGTCGCCGATGCGGCGGTCGCCGCGGGAGAGGAGGCCCTCGACGATGCCCGGCTTGCCGTCGTGGTAGCGGAAGCCGATGGAGCGGCCGTACTTCTTGTCGCCGCGGATCTTGTCGCGGAGCTTGCCCAGGCGGGCGTCCGTCTCCTCGGCCGACAGCTGCGGGGCCCACTGGAAGGGGGTGTGCGGCTTGGGGACGAAACCGCCGATGGAGACGGTGCAGCGGATGTCGTTCTGGCCCGAGACCTCGCGGCCCTTGGCGATGACGTTGACCGCCATGTCGCCGATCTGGAGCACGTCCTCGTCGGTCTCGGTCGGCAGGCCGCACATGAAGTACAGCTTCACCTGGCGCCAGCCGTTGCCGTAGGCGGTGGCGACGGTGCGGATCAGGTCCTCTTCCGAGACCATCTTGTTGATGACCTTGCGCATGCGCTCGGAGCCGCCCTCGGGGGCGAAGGTGAGGCCCG
This sequence comes from Streptomyces sp. NPDC001717, assembly GCF_042892775.1. Taxonomy (NCBI): domain Bacteria; kingdom Bacillati; phylum Actinomycetota; class Actinomycetes; order Kitasatosporales; family Streptomycetaceae; genus Streptomyces; species Streptomyces sp. NPDC001717. The sequence continues at coordinate 213,648 of NZ_JBIAUK010000009.1, forward strand.
ACCGGCGGCCGTTGCGGGTCAGCTCGTTGGCCAGGTCCACGTTGAACGCGTCCACACGGGTCGACGGGAGGGACAGGCCCACCTTGTCGTCCGTGTAGCGGTCCGCGAGGCCCTTGGCGATGTCCGCGATCTCGGTGTGGTCCGCGGAGGAGAGGGAGAGCAGGCCGACTTCTTCGAAGCCGGTGGCCTTCAGGCCCTTCTCCACCATCTCGCCGATGCCGGTGATGCTTCGCTCCCGCACGGGGCGCGTGATCATGCCGGCCTGGCAGAAACGGCAGCCGCGGGTGCAGCCGCGGAAGATCTCGACGGACATCCGCTCGTGGACGGTCTCGGCGAGCGGGACGAGCGGCTGCTTGGGGTACGGCCACTCGTCGAGGTCCATGACCGTGTGCTTGGACACGCGGTAGGGGACGCCGGACTTGTTCGGGGCGACGCGCGCGATGCGGCCGTCCGGGAGGTAGTCGACGTCGTAGAAGCCCGGCACGTAGACCTGGCCGGTCTTCGCGAGCCGGAAGAGGACTTCCTCGCGCCCGCCCGGCCGCCCCTCGGCCTTCCAGGTGCGGATGATCTCGGTCATGTCGAGGACGGCCTGCTCGCCGTCGCCGATGACCGCGCAGTCGATGAACTCCGCGATCGGCTCGGGGTTGAAGGCCGCGTGGCCGCCCGCGAGGACGATCGGGTGGTCGACCGTGCGGTTCCTGGCCTCCAGCGGGATGCCCGCCAGGTCCAGGGCGGCGAGCATGTTCGTGTAGCCCAGCTCCGTGGAGAAGGACAGGCCGAACACGTCGAAGGCCGAGACGGGGCGGTGGCTGTCCACGGTGAACTGCGGCACGTCGTGCTTGCGCATCAGTTCTTCGAGGTCGGGCCAGACGCTGTAGGTGCGCTCGGCGAGCACGCCCTCGCGCTCGTTCAGCACTTCGTAGAGGATCATGACGCCCTGGTTGGGCAGCCCGACTTCGTACGCGTCCGGGTACATGAGAGCCCAGCGGACGTCGCAGGACTCCCACGGCTTCACGGTGGAGTTGAGCTCACCGCCGACGTACTGAATGGGCTTCTGCACATGCGGAAGCAGGGCCTCAAGCTGAGGGAAGACCGACTCGGCCATCACGCGACTTTCGTGAAGCGGGCAGGGGGCAGCTATCTAGCGTACCCCCAGCCCCGACCGCCCCCACTCACATGATCACTTCAGGGCGGCCCGCAGGCCGGGCTTCGAGGCCGCGGCCCACACGTCGGGCAGTTCCCGCTCCCGCCGCTCGGCCAGGGTCTCCTCGCGGGCGTACAGGACGCCCCAGGTGAAGGCCGACTCGCCGCCGCCCGCGGCCTGGGCGCCGATGCCGCGCAGGGCCTCGCGGGCCACCACGCTGTCCTGATGGTCCCCGAGCAGACTCTGGACCTTCTTGAGGGCCTTGGCCATGTGCTCGGCCGGTTTGCCGAGCGCGGGCACCGCCGCCTCCGCCGCGTAGCGGGCGCGCTTGGCGGCCTTGCGGGCCCCGTGCAGGGCCACGTCCCGCTCGTGTCCGGGGTCCAGGGCGAGGGCGGCGTCGATCCGGCCGGCGAGGCGTTCGTAGTCGTGGAGGATCGCCTTGGGGAGGACTTTGCGGGCGGGGCGGGCGGCGGCCTTCCTCAGGGGCGGTTCGGCCAGCAGGGCGTCCACCGCGTCGAGCAGGGCCAGGTAGCGCGGGGTGTCGAGGACGGCGACGGCGCGGCGGCGCGATGCCGAGCGGCGGGCGGTGTTCCAGACGCGCAGCCGGGCGCGGACGGGGCCGAGCTGCAGGGTGCGCGGGAGCTCGTCGAGGTGGGTGCGGATGCGCTCCAGCAGTACTTCCTGGTCGCGGTCGACGCCGAGTTCGCCGGCGAGCCAGCGCAGTTCGTCGCCGATGGGGTCGGTGGCGGCGCGGTCGAGGACCTTGCGGTGGGTCTTGAAGGCGCTGCGCATGCGGCGGGAGGCGACGCGCATCTGGTGGACGGAGTCCGGGAGGTTCCTGCGGACGGCCGGGTCCTGGGCGATCAGGGCGTCGCGCTGTTCGCGCAGGTACGCGAGCAGGTGCGCGCCCGCCGTGTCGTTGTCGGGGGTGTGCGCGTCGGGCTTGGCGGGAGGTGCGGTGCCGGTCTCGGTGAGGGCGCGGGCGAGCTTCGAGGGGGCGTCGGAGACCCTCAGGCCGCCCTTGCGGAAGGTCTCCTCGACGGCGTCGAGGAGTGCGGGGTCGATGCCGTCGGCGAGCTCCACCTCGACCTCGGTCCAGGCGACCTCGGTATCGCCGCGCTCGGCGCGGACCTGGTCGGTGCTCAGTTCGGCGAGCAGGGCCCCGTCGGCGTCGAGGAGGTGGCTGACCTTGCGCGAGGAGAGGAGTCTGACCTGCGGTTCCAGGGCCGCGGAGTCGCGTACGCGGGAGCGCAGCAGGGCCGCGAGGGGGCGCGGGACGGTGTCGCCGAGGGGGGCGGCGACCTCGTCGCGCACGCCCGGGGAGACGGGCAGTTTGAGGTGCCAGCCCTCGTCGGCGCCGCCGGTGCGGCGGCGCAGGGTGAGCCCGTCGGCGGCGAGCCGCTGGTCGGGGGTGTCGTAGTAGACGGCGTCGAGGTCGACGGTGCCCTGGTCGGTGACGGCCGCGATGGCGGCCGTTCCCCTCAGGTCCGGCACCCCGCGCCGGGCGCTCTTGGCCTTGGAAAACTCGAATTTCCGCTCGATCTCGCGCTTCGTGTCCGCCATGGATCGACCGTAGTCCTGAACGGATCACGTCGGCAGGGTGAACGGCGGATTCGGGCGACATCCGGTCCGGATCAGTCCGGATCGGGGCGGACCCGGCCTGATCCAACCGGATCGGGCCGGATCCAACCCGGTCACGCCGACAGGGGCCGTTGCACCTTGATCGATTGGAGCAGTCCGATGGCCACCCAGACCGCGAACATCGAGGACCCTCCGTAGGAGACGAACGGCAGCGGGAGCCCGGCCACGGGCATGATCCCGAGGGTCATGCCGATGTTCTCGAAGGACTGGAAGGCGAACCAGGCGATGATCCCGGCGCACACGATCGTCCCGTACAGCTCGGTGGTCTCGCGGGCGATCATGCAGGCCCGCCAGAGGATGATCCCGAGGAGCACGAGGATCAGCCCGGCCCCGACGAAGCCCAGCTCCTCCCCCGCGACGGTGAAGACGAAGTCGGTCTGCTGCTCGGGGACGAACTGGCCGGTGGTCTGCGAGCCCTTGAAGAGGCCCGATCCCATCAGCCCGCCGGAGCCGATCGCGATGCGCGCCTGGTTGGTGTTGTAGCCGACGCCGGCGGGGTCGAGCTCGGGGTTGGCGAAGGCCGCGAAGCGGTTGATCTGGTACTCGTCGAGGACGCCGAGCTGCCAGATGAGGATGGCCCCGGCCGCGCCGGCGCCGATCAGGCCGAGCACCCAGCGGTTGGAGGCGCCGGAGGCGAGCAGGACGCCGAGCACGATGACGACCATGACCATCACGGAGCCGAGGTCGGGCATCAGCATGACGATGCCCATCGGGGCGGCGGCCAGGCAGAGCGCCTTGACGACGGTGCGGTGGTCGGGATGGACGAGGTCGCCCGCGTCCACCCGGGCGGCGAGCAGTACCGCCATGACCAGGATGATCGTGATCTTCACGAACTCGGAGGGCTGGAGGGAGAATCCGCCGCCGATGACGATCCACGCGTGGGCGCCGTTGATGGTGGCGCCGAGCGGGGTGAGCACGGCGAGGATCAGCACGAGCGAGATCCCGTACAGGATCGGCACGGCGCCGCGCAGGGTGCGGTGGCCGAGCCAGATCGTGCCGATCATCAGCACGAGGCCGATGCCGGTGTTGAGGGCGTGCCGGGCCAGGAAGTAGTACGGGTCGCCCTGGTTCAGGGTGGTCCGGTTGCGGGTCGCCGACCACACCAGCAGGGCGCCGATGAAGGACAGGGCGACGGAGGACAGGAGTATCGGCCAGTCGAGCCGGCGCACGACGGAGTCGCGGGCGGTGAGCTTGGCCAGCGCCCCGCGCTCGGGCGCGTACCGCGAGACGGAGAACTTGTTGGCGGTCTGCATGTCTTTCGGTCCTCAGTCGAGCTTCGCGGGGCGCGGGGCAGGCGGCCCGGCGAGTGCGGGCGGTTCCGGTACCTCCGGGGACGGCGGCACGTACGGCCGGATCTCGGGGGCGTCGATGGAGCCGTCGGGGCGGATCTTGGGCAGTTTGGCCTCGGGCTGGAGCAGCAGGGCCTTCTTCACGTCCTGCTTGCCCTCCATGTCGAGGCCGTAGATGGCGTTGTAGAGGTTGCGGACGGCGGGGCCGGAGGCGCCGGAGCCGGTGCCGCCCTGGGAGATCGTCATGACGATGACGAAGTCCTTGGTGTAGGTCGCCAGCCAGGAGGTGGTCTGCTTGCCGTAGACCTGGGCGGTGCCGGTCTTGGCGTGCATCGGGATCTTGTCCATGGGCCAGCCGGTGAAGCGCCAGGCGGCGGTGCCGCCGGGCTCGACGACCATGCGCAGGCCCTTGTCGAGGTCGGCGATGGTCTTCGCGCCGATCGGCAGCCGGCCGTGGGCCTGGGGCTGGATCATCTCGACGTGCTTGCCGTTGGCGCTGATCACGGCCTTGCCGACGGTGGGGTTGTAGAGGGTGCCGCCGTTGCTGATGGCGGCGTAGGCGGTGGCCATCTGGATGGGGGTGACGAGCACGTCACCCTGGCCGATGGCGAAGTTGATGCTGTCGTAGGCCTTCAGCTGGTTGCCTTCGAGGCAGCTCTCGTAGGCGATCTGCTCGACGTACGTGCCGCCCTTCTTGCCCTGCTTGCACCAGGCGCCCTTGTTGGCCTTCCAGAAGTTCTGCTTCCACTGGCGGTCGGGGATGCGGCCGGTGACCTCGTTCGGCAGGTCGATGTGGGTCTCGGCGCCGAGTCCGAATTCGCGGGCGGTCCGGTAGAACCAGTCGTGGGCGTCCTTCTTGGGCGTGAGGCCGCCGTCCTTCTTCCATTCCTTGTGCCCGAGGGCGTAGAAGACGGTGTTGCAGGAGAACTTCAGGGCCTCGCCGAGGGTGATGGGGCCGTGGCCCTTGGACTCGAAGTTCGCGAAGCTGCGGCCGCCCATGTCGTAGGAGGCGCTGCAGTTGTACTTGCCGTCGAAGTCGTAGCCGGCGCGTACGGCGGCGCTCGCGGAGACCACCTTGAAGATGGAGCCGGCGGGGGCCTGGCCCTGGATGGCCCGGTTGAGGAGCGGGTAGTTGGAGCTCTTGCTGGTGAGGTTGGCGTAGTCCTTGGCGTTGATGCCGCCGACCCAGGCGTTGGGGTCGTAGTCGGGCTGGGAGGCCATGGCGACGACGCGTCCGGTCTTGGCCTCCATGACGACGACGGCGCCCGAGTCGGCCTCGTACGGGCGGTTGGTGATGTTGTCGACCTCGTGGCGGACGGTCTTCATCGCCGCTTGGAGCTCGTATTCGGCGACGGCCTGGACCCGGGCGTCGATGCTGGTGACGAGGGTGGAGCCGGGGACGCCGTTGTCGGACTGGGTCTGGTGCATGACCCGGCCGAGGTTGTCGACCTCGTAGGAGGTGACCATCGCCTTGCCGCGCAACTGCCGGTCGTAGGTGCGTTCGATGCCGGAGCGCCCGACCTGGTCGGAGCGCAGGTGGGGCGAGTCGGTGTCCTTGGCCTTCTGGATCTCGTCGTCGGTGACCGGCGAGAGGTAGCCGAGCACCTGGGAGGTGCGGGCCCCGCCGGGCGCGGGGTAGCGGCGCACGGCGGTGGGTTCGGCGGTGATGCCGGGGAAGTCCTCGGGGCGTTCGCGGATCGTCAGGGCCTGCTGGGTGGTGGCTTCGAGGGTGACGGGGATCGGCTGGTAGGGGGAACCGTTCCAGCAGGGCTTGGGGGTCTTGGAGTCGCAGAGCCGGACCTTGTCCATGACCGCCTTGGGGGTCATGTCGAGGACGTCGGCGAGGCGGGTCATGACGCCCTTGCCCTTGTCCTGCATCTTCATCAGGGCGGTGCGGCTGGCCGAGACGACCAGGCGGGTCTCGTTGTCGGCGAGCGCGACCCCGCGGGCGTCGAGGACCTGTCCGCGCACGGCGGGCCGGACGACCCGCTGCACGTGGTTGCTCTTCGCCTCGTGGTAGTACTCGTCGCCGTTGCGGATCTGGAGGTACCAGAGGCGTCCGCCGAGGGTGATGAACATGGAGAGGACGAGTACCTGGACCATGATGAGCCGGATCTGCACCCGGGAGGTGCGGCCGGTCTCGGGAACGTTCGTCACGCCTGCTCCTCCCTACAGCTTTTTGATGCTCTTCACGCCCTTGGCCGCCTTGACGCCCTTTATGCGGACGGCCTTGTCGGCGCGGAAGCGCGCGGACTTCAGGCGCAGGCCGCCGCGCTGGCTGCCGATGCGCAGGCCGGTGCCGCCGGCCAACCAGCCGGCGGAGACGTCGGCGGCCTTGTTGGCGGGGCCGCCGCCGGCCTCGACGGCCATCGGGTCGCTCTCGGCGCGCCGGGCCAGGGCCATGACGAACGGCACCGTGAAGGGCGCGAGGAGCAGGTCGTAGAGGGTCGCGGTGAACAGCAGCCCGACCAGGCCCACGTGGCGGGCGGCGGTGTCGCCGACGAGCGCGCCGACGCCCGCGTAGAGCAGGGTGGAGCCGATCGCGGCGGCCACGACGGTGAGCATGGGTCCCCAGGCCGAGCGGAACCGCCCGCTGTCGGGGCGGACCAGGCCCACCAGGTAGCCGATGACGCACAGGACGAGCGCGTAGCGCCCGGCGGCGTGGTCGGCGGGCGGGGCGAGGTCGGCGAGGAGGCCGGCGGTGAATCCGATGAGCGCGCCACTGACGTGCCCGTACACGAGTGCGAGGGAGACGACGGTGAGCAGCATCAGGTCGGGGACGGCGCCGGGCAGTTGGAGCCGGCCCAGGACGGAGACCTGGACGACGAGGGCCACCACGACGAGGGTGGCGGAGAGCAGGATCCGGTTGAAGGGCATGGGGGCTGCTCCTACTCGTCGGCCGGCTTGCCGGTGGCGTTCGCCGACGGGGTGACCGTGACGGTGACGGTCGGGGTGGGCTTGGGGGCTTCGGGCTTGGGCGGCAGGACGGCGTCACGCGGGTCCTCGCGCGGCGGCATCACGACGACGCCGACGATGTCCAGGCGCGAGAAGCCGACGAACGGACGCACCCAGACGGTGCGCGTCAGGTCGCCGCGTGCCTCGTCGACCTTGACGACCTCGCCGATCGGCACGCCGGGCACGAAGGGCTTGTTGCCGCGCGAGCCGAAGGTGACGAGCCGGTCGCCGGGGCCGATCTTGGCCTTGCCGTTGAGCATCTGGACGGACAGGGCGCGGTCGCCCTGGCCGGTGGCGAAGCCGAGTTCGCCGGTCTTCTCCAGCCGGGTGCCGACGGTGAAGTCGGGGTCGTTGGCGAGGACGACGGTGGCGGTGTCGGGGCCGACGGTGGTGACGCGGCCGACGAGGCCGTCCCCGTTGAGGACGGTCATGTCGCGCTCGATGCCGTCCTTGCTGCCGGCGTCGATGGTGACGGTCCAGGAGAAGCCCTGGGCCGCCCCTATGGCGATGACCTCGGCGCCCTTGATGCCGTACTGTCCGGCGCCGGCGCGCTTGAGCATCTCGTCGAGTTCGCGGATGCGGCTGCGGGTCTGGTCGTCGCTGCCGAGCTTGGCCTTCAGGGCCGCGTTCTCCCGCTCCAGCGTGGCGATGCGGTTGTGGCGGCTCCCGGAGTCCCTTACGGCCCCTATGGCGTTGGCGACCGGGTCGACGGCCGTCGCCACGCCCTTTTCGACGGGTCCGAAGACCGCCGCGGCGGCCTGTCGGGCACCGTCGACCGGTGACTCCTCGCCTGCCCTGATGTCCACCGTGATCAGTGCGAACGCGATGGCGATCAGAAGCACCAGGAGCAGCCGGCTCTCTCGTGTGTCCCTCACGTGCGGCGGCCGTGCCTTCCTCGTCGGAATTCTCTTTGCCTGTATATCAACGATCCGCCGCACGGGCCCGGTAGCACCCGTACGGCGGATCACTGTGTGTTCCGCATGGTCCCTCCGGCAGGGGAGGGATGTGTTTCCGCGACGGGTCAGCGACGGGGCTGGGCGTCCAGGACCTGCTGGAGGGCCTCGAACTCCTCGACGCACTTGCCGGAGCCGAGCGCCACGGAGTCGAGCGGGTCCTCGGCGATGTGGATCGGCATGCCCGTCTCGCGGCGCAGCCGCTCGTCGAGGCCGCGCAGCAGGGCGCCTCCGCCGGTCAGGACGATGCCCCGGTCCATGATGTCGCCGGAGAGCTCCGGCGGGCACTTGTCCAGGGTCGTCTTGACGGCGTCGACGATGGCGTTGACGGGCTCCTCGATGGCCTTGCGGACCTCGGCGGCCGAGATGACCACGGTCTTGGGCAGGCCGGAGACCAGGTCGCGGCCGCGGATCTCGGTGTGCTCGTCCTTGTCGAGGTCGTACGCCGACCCGATGGTGATCTTGATCTGCTCCGCGGTCCGCTCACCGAGGAGGAGCGAGTACTCCTTCTTGATGTGCTGGATGATCGCGTTGTCGAGCTCGTCGCCGGCCACCCGGATGGACTGTGCCGTGACGATTCCGCCGAGGGAGATGACGGCCACCTCGGTGGTGCCGCCGCCGATGTCCACGACCATGTTGCCGGTGGCCTCGTGGACGGGCAGGCCCGAGCCGATGGCGGCGGCCATGGGCTCTTCGATGATGTGCACCTGGCGGGCGCCGGCCTGCGTGGACGCCTCGATGACGGCGCGCCGCTCGACTCCGGTGATGCCGGAGGGTACGCAGACCACGACGCGCGGACGGGCCAGGTAGCGGCGCTTGTGGATCTTGAGGATGAAGTAGCGGAGCATCCGCTCCGTGATTTCGAAGTCGGCGATCACGCCGTCCTTGAGGGGCCGTACGGCGACGATGTTGCCGGGCGTGCGCCCGATCATCTTCTTCGCCTCGGAGCCGACCGCCAGGATGCCGCCGGTGTTCGTGTTGATGGCGACCACGGACGGCTCGTTCAGGACGATCCCCCGGCCCCTCACGTACACCAGCGTGTTGGCGGTCCCGAGGTCGATCGCCATGTCACGGCCGATGAACGACATGTTGTTCCCCTTGTTCCCCATGAGGAGCGTCTGGCCTTCCAGTTGATAGCGGCTGCTGTCAGGTCGGCGAGGTGGGTGTGTGGGTGGAGGCCCCATCGTAGTGCCGCAAGTACGGAGACCGCGCGACGGGACCCCGGCAATCCCGCCGGGTCGGAAACCCGCCCCCTTAGGTGTGACGACGGGTCTTGCCCAGGCGTTCCCGCTTCCGCCCCGAAATACCGAAGGGCGACCGAAATTACTTCGGTCGCCCCAGGTCGAGAGCGCTATTCGGCTGATGTCTCGTCAGGAGAGGGGACTCAGAGAGCGGGGAAGAACAGCTTCAGCTCGCGCTCGGCGGACTCCTCGGAGTCCGAGGCGTGGATGAGGTTCTCGCGCACGATGCTGCCGAAGTCCCCCCGGATGGATCCGGGCGCCGCGGCGATCGGGTCAGTGGGTCCGGCCAACTGGCGGACACCCTCGATCGCGCGTTCCCCTTCCACCACCAGGACGACGACGGGGCCGCTCGCCATGAAGCCCATCAGGGGCTCGTAGAACGGCTTGCCCTTGTGCTCGCCGTAGTGGGCCTCGAGGGTGTCCTGGTCCAGCGTGCGCAGCTCCAGTGCGGGAATGGTCCAGCCGGCCTTCCGCTCGATGCGGCCGATGATCTCGCCGATCAGGCCGCGACGGACGGCGTCGGGCTTGAGGATGACGAGGGTGCGCTGGGTCATGTTGGGGCTCCTTGCGGCATACGGGTGCGGTGGGACGAATCTACAGGGCCATTCGGCCCCACCCGGCCGAAGCCCGCCCTACCGGCGGCGGCCGGCCGCGGCATGACATCCGGGGCCCACCCGTACGGCGCGGCCCGGACCGCTGCCACCGGCCTCCCGGCCCGGTCCCCCCGAGCCCCGGCGGCGAGGCCGCCCGGACGACGCACCGGACGCGGCCAACCGGCCGAACGGCCCGGCGGGGCGCCACGGCGAACCGGCCGAACGTGCGGAGCGAGCCCGCGCCGCTCCGAGCGAGCCGGGGCCGCGTGCGGGCCGGGCCGGTGCCGGACGTGGGGTCGGGGGTGTGGTTCGCCGGTCAGGCCGTGGGGGATTCTTCCGCCATCGCCGCCCAGCGGGCCTTCGCCGCGTCGACCTTGCGGCCGTAGTGCACCGAGCACCACCACAGCCCGGCGAACACCGCGCCGAGGAAGAACATGGTCGGTACGACGAACCCGCTCACGATCAGGCCGATCTGCAGCGCCCAGCCCAGCTGGACCGCCCCGGGACGCGACAGCATCCCGCACAGCAGCACCGACAGCAGCATCGCGACCCCGCAGACCGTCCAGACCGTGGCCTGGGTCAGGTCCGGGTCCTTCATCGCGACCAGCCCGGCGAAACCGATGACGAAGAACTCGCCGATCAGCGTCGAGGCACAGAGCGTGCGCATTCCTCAGCCCCTCTTCAGCAGCAGGCGGGCCTCGCCCACCGTGATCACGGAACCGGTCACCAGGACCCCGGCCCCTCCGAACTCGGCCTCTTCCTCCGCCAGGGTGATCGCCGCCTCCAGGGCGTCGTCCAGCCTCGGTTCCACCTGCACCCGGTCGCCGCCGAAGACCTCGACCGCGACGGCGGCCAGTTCGTCGGCGTCCATCGAGCGGTGGCTGGAGTTCTGGGTGACCACGACCTCCGCGAAGATCGGCTCGAAGGCTTCCAGGACCCCGCGCACGTCCTTGTCATCGCTCGCGGCCACGACACCGATCAGCCGGCTGAAGCCGAACGATTCGGTGACCGCCTCCGCGGTGGCCACCGCGCCGCCCGGGTTGTGCGCCGCGTCCAGGACCACCGTCGGGCTGCGCCGGACGACCTCCATGCGGCCCGGCGAGGTCACCGAGGCGAAGGCCCGCTGCACGGTCTCCAGGTCCAGGACGCGCGCGCCCTCCTGGCCGACCCCGAAGAAGGCCTCGACGGCGGCCAACGCCACCGCCGCGTTGTGCGCCATGTGCGCGCCGTACAGCGGCAGGAAGATGCCGTCGTACTCGCCGCCCATGCCGCGCAGCGTCAGCTGCTGCCCGCCGACCGCGACCTCGCGGGAGACGACGCCGAACTCCATGCCCTCACGGGCGACGGTCGCGTCGACCTCGACGGCCTTCTTCAGCAGCGCCTGCGCCGCGTCCACCGGCTGCTGCGCCAGGATCACGGTCGCGTCCTGCTTGATGACGCCGCCCTTCTCCAGGGCGATCTCGCCGGGCGTGTTGCCGAGCCGGTCCGTGTGGTCGAGGCTGATCGGAGTGACGACCGCGACCGCGGCGTCGATGACGTTGGTCGCGTCCCAGGTGCCGCCCATGCCGACCTCGATGACGGCGGCGTCGACGGGGGCGTCCGCGAAGGCCGCGTAGGCCATTGCGGTCAGCACCTCGAAGAACGACAGCCGGAAGTCCTCGCTCGCGTCGACCATCTCCACGTACGGCTTGATGTCGTGGTAGGTCTCGACGAACCGCTCGGCGTCGATCGGCGCGCCGTCGAGGCTGATCCGCTCGGTGATCGACTGCACGTGCGGGCTGGTGTAGCGGCCGGTGCGCAGCTCGAAGGCGTTCAGCAGGCACTCGATCATGCGGGCCGTGCTGGTCTTGCCGTTGGTCCCGGTGACGTGGATCGTCGGGTACGCGCGCTGCGGCTCGCCCAGTACGTCCATCAGTGCCGCGATGCGCGTCACCGACGGCTCCAGCTTGGTCTCGCCCCAGCGCGTGGAGAGCTCCTGCTCCACCTCCAGCAGCGCCTTGGCGACCTCCGGGTCGGTGGGCCGGGCGGGCACCGGGTCGCCCTGGGGAGGTCCGGCCTGGGTGCGCAGGGTGCGGCTGCCGGCCTCGATCACCGCCAGGTCGGGGTCGCGGTCGGACTCTTCCGCCACGATCTGGTCGAACTCGTCGAACTTGTCGCGGTCGTGGCTCTCGGGCTGCTGCTCACTCACACGCCCAGTCTACGGACGCCGACCCCCGGGACTTTCGACCCGGGCGCTTCGGGACCTTCGACGGCGGGAGCGGCGTGATCGTCGTGCAAGCCTTGCGGACAGCAGATAGGGGAACAAATGCCGCAGGCCAGCAGCAACACGACAGGATCCAGCCGCGACATAGGGATAGACCTGGGGACCGCGAACACCCTGGTCTACGCGCGGGGGCACGGGATCGTCCTCAATGAGCCGTCCGTGGTCGCCGTGAAGGCGGGCACGACCACGGCCCTGGCCGTCGGGGCGGAGGCCAAGGAGACCATCGGCCGCACCCCCGGCTCCATCACCGCCATCCGCCCCCTGAAGGACGGGGTGATCTGCGACTACGAGGCCGCGGAGGAGATGATCCGGCACTTCGTCCGCAAGGCCGTCCCCGGCCGCCGGCCCCGCACGCGCATGGTGATCTGCGTGCCGTCGGGCGTGACCCAGGTGGAGCGGCGGGCCATCGTCCACGCCTCCACCCGGGCCGGCGCCAGGAGCGTGCACCTGATCGAGGAGCCGATGGCCGCCGCGATCGGCGCCGGGCTGCCGGTGGCCGAACCGCGCGGCTCGATGGTCGTCGACATCGGCGGCGGCACCTCCGAGGTCGCCGTGATCTCGCTCGGCGGGATCGTCACCTCCCGGTCGCTGCGCGTCGGCGGGGACCGGCTCGACGCGGCGATCATGGACTGGGTGCGCAAGGAGCACGCGCTGCTCATCGGCGAGCGCACCGCCGAGGACCTCAAGGTCGCCATCGGCTCCGCCTGGCCCGTGCCGGACCGCCCCGAGCTGGAGACGCTCACCTTCACCGTGCGGGGCCGCGAGAAGGTCGGCGGCATGCCGCGGACCCTCGTCCTCGGCGCCCCGGACGTACGGGCCGCGCTCGACGAACCGGTCGAGGCGATCATCGCCGCCGTCCGCACCACCCTGGAGGAATGCCCGCCCGAGCTCTCCGGCGACGTGATGGAACACGGCATCGTCCTGACCGGCGGCGGCGCCCTCCTGCCCGGCCTGGACCTGCGGATGGCCTCCGCGACCGGCATCCCGGTCTTCGTCGCCGACGACCCGCTGGACTGCGTGGCCCTCGGCTCCGGCCGCTGCGTCGAGGACCTCGACAACCTCGGCGGCCTGCTGACCCCCGCGAAGGCCTGACCGGCCGGTCTACCCGCGCGGGAGCGTCGCGACCACCTCGTACGAGTCCTCCGTGCGCGTCGCCCTCAGGCTGCCGCCCAGGCTGATCACGCGCTCGGACATGCTCGCCGTCCCCGAGCCCGCCGAGACCGGGGCCCGGCCCGGGGTGCCGGCGGGCAGCGCGTTGCTGACGGCGATCCGCAGCCGTGGCCCGTCCGCCGCGATCGACACGTCGACGGTCTCCCCGCGCGCGTGCTTGGCCGCGTTGGTCAGGCACTCCTGCACCACCCGGTAGACCGCCGCCTGCCGCAGCGGCGACAGCCCGTTCACTTCCGGGTCCATGGCGAGGCGTACGGGCGAACCCGCGCGCCCGCTCTCCTCCGCGAGCGCCGCCAGCCCCTCCACCCCCGGGGTCGAGGCCCGTTCACCGCGCTGCACGATGATCTCGTTCAGCACCAGATGGGCCCGGCGCGCGGTGTCCGCGAGCTCCTCGAAGTCCTTGGCGTACGAGGTCTCGCGCGAGCGCATCGACAGCACCTCGGAGCGCACGGTCAGCAGGGTCAGCTCCCGCCCGACGAAGTCGTGGACGTCCCGGGCGACCGAGGTGCGCTCCTGCTGCACGGCCTGGAGCACCGCGGCCTCGGCCCGGCGCGCGGTCAGCTCCGCGACCAGGTCGTGCCGGTAGGCGGCGATGCCGACGGCCGAGGCGAGCACCCCGATGGGCACGACGATGCCGAGGAAGCCGGTGAGCGACTCGTGATCGGTCTCGGGCCAGCCCGGCACGCAACAGAAGAGGAGCAGCGAGAAGGCGAGGTAGCCGAGGGTGGCGAGGACACCGGCCCGGCGCCCTCGGTAGCGGCCCACCGAGTACAGGGCGAACTGGATCAGGGTGAGCTCGTGCAGCCAGCCGATGAAGAGCAGCGCGGCGAGGTACGAGATCCAGGGCATCCGGCGCCGCACCAGCAGGGTGGAGCAGCCCAGCGCGAGGACGACGGCCGCGGAACGGCCGGTCAGGGAGTTGTCGGCGGCCGCCAGGCCCGGCAGGTCGATCGCCGTCAGGCCCAGGCAGCTCAGTGCCGTGAGCACGTCCATCGCACGCGGCGAAGCGGACCAGCCCCGCGTGAGCCGGGCGCCGCGGGCCGTGACCCGGTGGAGCGCCGAGAGGGCGGGCTTCGCGTGCATGCCCTCCATCATCCGTGCCGGCCGGCGCCGGTGATGATCCACGGGGGCGGCACATGGCGTGATTTAGGGCACTTCGGACAGGCCGGAGGTCCCTGCCGGCCCTGGCGGGGTGAACGGGGAAGGGCCCCCGCACCGTGGTGCGGGGGCCCTTCCCTTTTCGTGCCGTACGGAGCGTTACGCGGCCGGCAGCCCGTCCAGCTGGGCCTGGAGCCGGGCGATGTCCGCCTCGGCCTTGGCCAGCCGGCCCTTGATCTTGTCCACGACGTTGTCGGGGGCCTTGGCGATGAACGCCTCGTTCCCCAGCTTCGCCTCGGCCTGCTGCTTCTCCTTCTCGGCGGCCGCGAGGTCCTTGGAGAGGCGCTTGCGCTCGGCGGCCACGTCGATGGTGCCCGACAGGTCGAGCGCGACCGTGGCGCCGGCGACCGGGAGGGTCGCGGTGGCGCTGAAGGAGTCGCCCTCCGGCTGGAGGCGCAGCAGCTGGCGGATGGCGCCCTCGTGCGGGGCCAGCGCCGTGCCCGTCAGGTCCAGGCGGGCCGGGACCTTCTGGCCGTCCTGGAGGCCCTGCTCCTTGCGGAACCGGCGGACCTCGGTGACCACGGCCTGGACCTGCTCGATCTCGGCCTCGGCGGCCTCGTCGCGGAAGCCACTGTCCTTCGGCCAGTCGGCGATGACGAGGGACTCGCCGCCGGTGAGCGTGGTCCACAGCGTCTCGGTGACGAAGGGGACCACCGGGTGCAGCAGGCGCAGCATGGTGTCGAGGACCTCGCCGAGGACCCGGCCGGAGACCTTGGCCTGCTCGCCGCCCGCGAAGAAGGTCGTCTTCGACAGCTCGACGTACCAGGCGAAGACCTCGTCCCACGCGAAGTGGTAGAGGGACTCGCTGAGCTTCGAGAACTGGAAGTCCTCGTAGTACGCGTCGACCTGCGCGACGGTCTTGTTCAGGCGGGACAGGATCCAGCGGTCGGTCGCCGACATCTGCTCGGGGGCCGGGAGCTCGCCCTCGATGGTCGCGCCGTTCATCAGCGCGAAGCGGGTCGCGTTCCAGATCTTGTTGGCGAAGTTGCGGGAGGCCTGGACCCAGTCCTCGCCGATCGGGACGTCGGTGCCGGGGTTGGCGCCCTTGGCCAGGGTGAAGCGGACGGCGTCGGAGCCGTACTTGTCCATCCAGTCCAGCGGGTCGACGACGTTGCCGAAGGACTTCGACATCTTCTTGCCGCGCTCGTCACGGACCAGGCCGGTCAGCGCGATCGTCTTGAACGGGACCTCGCCGTCCATGGCGTACAGGCCGAACATCATCATCCGGGCGACCCAGAAGAAGATGATGTCGTGGCCGGTGACCAGGACGTCGGTGGAGTAGAACTTCGCCAGGTCCGGGGTCTTCTCCGGCCAGCCGAGCGTGGAGAACGGCCACAGGCCGGAGGAGAACCAGGTGTCCAGGACGTCCGTGTCCTGGGTCCAGCCCTCGCCGGTCGGCGCCTCGTCGTCGGGTCCGACGCAGACGACCTCGCCGTTCGGGCCGTACCAGACAGGGATGCGGTGGCCCCACCACAGCTGGCGCGAGATGCACCAGTCGTTGAGGTTGTCGACCCAGTCGAAGTACCGCTTCTCCATCTCCTTGGGGTGGATCGTGACCCGGTCGTCGCGGACCGCGTCACCGGCGGCCTTGGCGAGGGTCTCGACCTTGACCCACCACTGGAGGGACAGGCGCGGCTCGACGGTCGTGCTGCACCGCGAGCAGTGGCCGACGGAGTGCAGGTACGGACGCTTCTCCGCGACGATGCGGCCCTGCTCGCGCAGGGCGCCGACGACGGCGCTGCGCGCCTCGAAGCGGTCCAGGCCGAGGAAGGGGCCGTGGACGGTGATGACACCGTGCTCGTCCATGATCGTCATGTTGGGCAGGTCGTGGCGCTGCCCGATGGCGAAGTCGTTCGGGTCGTGCGCCGGGGTCACCTTGACGCAGCCGGTGCCGAACTCGGGGTCGACGTGGGTGTCCGCGACGACCGGGATCGAGCGGTCGGTGAGCGGAAGCTTGATGAGCTTGCCGACCAGGTGCTTGTAGCGCTCGTCGTCCGGGTGGACGGCGATGGCGGTGTCACCCAGCATCGTCTCGGCGCGGGTGGTGGCGACGACGAGGGTGTCCTCGCCCTCCCCGTACTTGATGGAGACGAGCTCGCCCGCGTCCTCCTGGTACTCCACCTCGATGTCGGAGATGGCCGTCAGACAGCGCGGGCACCAGTTGATGATGCGCTCGGCGCGGTAGATCAGCTCGTCGTCGTAGAGCTTCTTGAAGATCGTCTGGACGGCCTTGGACAGACCCTCGTCCATGGTGAAGCGCTCACGGGACCAGTCGACGCCGTCGCCGAGGCGGCGCATCTGGCCGAGGATCTTGCCGCCGTACTCTTCCTTCCACTGCCAGACCCGCTCGACGAACTCCTCGCGGCCCAGGTCGTGGCGGGACTTGCCCTCCTCGGCGAGCTGCTGCTCGACCTTGTTCTGGGTGGCGATGCCGGCGTGGTCCATGCCGGGCAGCCACAGCGACTCGTAGCCCTGCATGCGCTTGCGGCGGGTCAGGGCGTCCATGAGCGTGTGCTGGAAGGCGTGGCCCAGGTGGAGCGAGCCGGTGACGTTCGGCGGCGGGATGACGATGGTGTACGCGGGCTTCTCGCTCGCGGGGTCGGCCGTGAAGTACCCACGCTCTACCCAGCGCTCGTAGAGCTTCCCCTCTACCTCGGCCGGCGCGTACGTGGTCGGCAGTTCGGAGTCGGGGGCACTGGGTGTCTGCGTGTTCTCGGTCACGGGGCACAGGATACGGGCGGCCCCGCCTCCGTTACGAATCGATACCGCAGTGGGACCGCCCATTGCGGTCGGCCGCGCCGGAGCCGTCTGATGCGCAGCATGAACGAGATCACTCCCCAGCCCCCGTACCCGTCCCCCCAGCCGGCGCCCGCGCCGGCCAAGAGCAAGCGCGTGTTCAGGAGCGTGGGAGCGGTGGTCGGCTTCGCCGTCGGGGCCATAGCCGTCAAGGTCGCCCTGGCCGCGGCGCTCGGCGGCCCCGACGACGCCGGCACGTACGAGATCGTCCCGCCCACCACGTTCCAGGGCCTGACCCTCCAGGACTCCGGGCCGCGGGTCGACGCGATCAAACAGGGCCAGGGCGCGGAGAAGAAGGGCACCAAGCGGGTGGCCGTGGTCTACGCCGACCAGGCGGGCACCGCGCAGCTGGTGGTCAGCGGCTCCCAGGCCGCGTTCGGCGACGAGGACCCCGGCGCCGAACTCACCAAGGGACTCACGTCCATGGGCGTCAAGGAAGCCGACATCACCAGCCACGACGCGGGCACGCCTGCGGGCGGCGCGATGCGCTGCGGCACGCTCACGATGGAGGGGGCGTCGCTGCCGCTGTGCATGTGGGGCGACCACAGCTCGCTGGTGACGGTCACCGTCCCGGTGGAGAACAAGCCGGTGACCATCGACGACCTCGCCGGCCGCGCCCGTGAACTGCGCACCGCGATGGAGGTTCCGGCGAAGTAGTTCGTCGCCGGAGCGTCGTAGTTGCGTAACGCCTGGGACCCCGACGCCCGAACCCTTTCGATCTTCCGCAAGGATGTGGGGAGCATAAGAAGGTCCTAAAGAAGAAGTTCCTGAGGGGGACGCAGAGATGAGCTACAACCAGCCGGGGCCGTACGGCCAGCAGCCGCAGCAGCCCGGACCGTACGGGCAGCAGCCCCCGCCGCCGCCGGGCCCCTACGGCCAGCCGGCCCCGCAGCCGGGCTACGGCTACCCCCAGCAGCAGCCGGGCGTCCCGCCCCAGGGCTACCCGCAGCAGCCGCCGGCCCCCGCCTACGGCTACCCGCAGCAGCAGGCCCCGTACGGCGGCACGCCCCCGAAGAAGTCCAAGGCGGGCGTCATCATCGGCATCGTCGTCGCGGTCGCGGTGATCGCGGGCGCCGGCTGGTACTTCACCCAGGGCGGCGGCGCGGGCGGCTCGATCGCCTCCGACACCAAGGGCTACAAGCTGGTCCCCCCGCCCGCGGTGGACGACTTCAAGCAGGACCCGAAGTACAAGCCGCAGCAGATGACCGACAAGGACAAGAAGGAAGCCGAGGCCGCGGGCATCAAGAACCCCACCCAGGTGGGCATGGCCTACCAGTCGGGCGACCCGAAGAACCCGCTGTCCACGAAGACCCTCAACTTCTCCGGTCTCTACGGCGAGATCGCCGACCCGGAGAAGACGGTGGACGGCTACTTCGCCATGTTCCAGGCGAACGCCGCCAAGGACGGCAAGACCGAAGCGACCCTCGTCGGCAGCCCCAAGGAGATGAACCCGGCCGGCTTCAAGGGCGCCGTCATGAAGTGCCAGGAGGTCAAGTTCACCTCCAAGGACACGACGGCCAAGGGCCCCAAGGAGGTCACCCTCCCGATCTGCATCTGGGGTGACTACAGCACCCTGGCCGTGGTCACCGCCTCGGACGTGGCCTCCCTCCTCGCCGGGAAGCCGGGCTACACCCTGGAGCAGGACGCGGACCTCGCCGCGAAGCTCTACAACACGGCGCGCGTGAAGAACTGACGGCGCGTCGGCATGACGCGGAAAGGGGCGCCCCCGGCCGGGGGCGCCCCTTCTGCGTTGCCGTGTTCGCTACGCCGACTTCTCGTGCGGTCCCTGGTCCTTCGGGACGATGCGCGGGACCAGCGTCGGGTTGACGTTGGAGCGGACGACGTCCGCCGTGATGACCACGCGGGCCACGTCCTTGCGGGACGGGACCTCGTACATCACCGACATCAGGACCTCTTCCATGATGGCGCGCAAGCCCCGCGCGCCCGTCTGGCGGAGGATGGCCTGGTCCGCGATGGCCTCCAGCGCCTCGCGCTCGAAGTCCAGCTCGACGCCATCGAGTTCGAACAGCCGCTGGTACTGCTTCACCAGCGCGTTGCGCGGCTCGATGAGGATCTGGAGCAGGGCCTCGCGGTCCAGGTTGTGCACCGAGGTCAGCACGGGCAGACGGCCGATGAACTCGGGGATCATCCCGAACTTCACCAGGTCCTCCGGCATGACCTCCTGGAACTGGTCGCTCGCCTCGATCTCGCGCTTCGAGCGGATCGTCGCCCCGAAGCCGATGCCCTTGGCGCCCGCACGCGACTCGATGATCTTCTCCAGGCCGGCGAAGGCGCCGCCCACGATGAAGAGCACGTTCGTCGTGTCGATCTGGATGAACTCCTGGTGCGGGTGCTTGCGGCCGCCCTGCGGCGGGACGGAGGCGGTCGTGCCCTCCAGGATCTTCAGCAGGGCCTGCTGCACGCCCTCGCCGCTCACGTCACGCGTGATCGACGGGTTCTCGCTCTTGCGGGCGACCTTGTCGATCTCGTCGATGTAGATGATCCCGGTCTCGGCCTTCTTGACGTCGTAGTCGGCCGCCTGGATCAGCTTCAGCAGGATGTTCTCGACGTCTTCGCCGACGTACCCGGCCTCCGTCAGCGCCGTCGCGTCCGCGATGGCGAACGGTACGTTCAGCATGCGGGCCAGGGTCTGCGCGAGGAGGGTCTTGCCGGAGCCCGTGGGGCCCAGCAGCAGGATGTTGGACTTCGCGAGCTCGATCGCGTCGTCCCGGCCCTGCGCGCCGCCGTTCTCGCCGGCCTGGACCCGCTTGTAGTGGTTGTAGACCGCTACCGAGAGCGCCTTCTTCGCCGGCTCCTGGCCGACGACGTAGCTCTCCAGGAACTCGTAGATCTCACGGGGCTTGGGGAGTTCCTCCCACCGCACCTCGGAGGTCTCCGCGAGTTCCTCTTCGATGATCTCGTTGCAGAGGTCGATGCACTCGTCGCAGATGTACACACCGGGTCCTGCGATGAGCTTCTTCACCTGCTTCTGGCTCTTTCCGCAGAACGAGCACTTGAGCAGATCGCCGCCGTCACCGATGCGTGCCACGAGGTGCTTCCCCTTCGCCTGGGAGACGCTTGGTTCAGCGCTCCTGGTGCCTCATATCCGACGGTACCTTGCCGGGGGCCCCGTGCGGGGCCCCCTTGACGTGGTTCACATCGCCGAATCCGACGGCGTCCCCACGCCGTCTGACGGCAAGGACGGGCCTTGTCAGGCCCTGTTGGTCTTGCGGGTGGAAACGATCTGGTCGATCAGGCCGTACGCGAGGGCGTCCTCGGCCGTGAGGATCTTGTCACGCTCGATGTCGTCGCGGATCTTCTCGATCGGCGTCGTCGAGTGCTTGGCCAGCATGGTCTCCAGCTGGTCACGCATGCGCAGGATCTCGTTGGCCGCGATCTCCAGGTCGGAGAGCTGCTCACGGCCGGTGCCGCCGGACGGCTGGTGGATCAGCACGCGGGCGTTCGGCAGGGCCATGCGCTTGCCGGGGGTGCCGGCGGCGAGCAGGACCGCGGCGGCGGAGGCCGCCTGGCCCATGCAGACCGTCTGGATGTCCGGCTTCACGAACTGCATCGTGTCGTAGATCGCCGTCAGCGCCGTGAAGGAGCCGCCGGGGCTGTTGATGTAGATCGAGATGTCGCGGTCCGGGTCCATCGACTCCAGGCACAGCAGCTGCGCCATGACGTCGTTGGCGGAGGCGTCGTCGATCTGCACGCCGAGGAAGATCACGCGCTCCTCGAAGAGCTTCGCGTACGGGTCGTACTCGCGCACGCCCTGCGAGGTGCGCTCGACGAAGCGCGGGATGACGTAGCGGTTGTCCACCTGCGGGCCGGAGTAGAGGCCGCTCGCGGAGAAGTTGTTCTGCATCTGGGTGTTCACCATCCTGGTGGCGTTCTGCGGGCTGTCGGCTGCTCGGTACTGGCGGTGGGGCTCGATCAGGCCCCGGTGCCGCCGCCGCCCGGCACGTTGGACGCGGCCGAGATGATCTCGTCGATGAGGCCGTACTCCTTGGCCTCCTCGGCGGTGAACCAGCGGTCGCGGTCGCCGTCGCGGATGATCGCCTCGACGGTCTGGCCCGAGTGGAACGCGGTGATCTCGGCCATGCGCTGCTTGGTGCGCAGCAGGTACTGGGCCTGGATCTTGATGTCCGACGCGGTGCCGCCGATGCCGGCGGAGCCCTGGTGCATCAGGATGTCGGTGTTCGGCAGGGCGAAGCGCTTGCCCTTGGCGCCACCGGTCAGCAGGAACTGGCCCATGGAGGCGGCCATGCCCATGCCGATGGTGACGACGTCGTTCGGGATGTACTGCATGGTGTCGTAGACGGCCATGCCCGCCGTCACGGAGCCACCCGGGCTGTTGATGTAGAGGTAGATGTCCTTCTCCGGCTCGGCGGCCAGGAGGAGGAGCTGCGCCGTGATCTTGTTGGCGATCTCGTCGTCGACCTGCTGGCCGAGGAAGATGATCCGCTCGCCGAGCAGCCGGTTGTAGACATGGTCGCCGAGGCCGCCACCGATGGACGGCTCACCCGCGGCGTAAGGCATCAGATTCGTCACGTATCCACCTGCTCGTCTCCGACGGCCATGTGCCGTCTCAGCGTCTCGTTCTGGGGCGCGGCCCGGCCGGAGCGGAAAGGTCCGCCGGCGTCCGGGTGGTTCCGGGTACTCCCGTGCCCTCGTATTCATGGACCCTAACGCGCAGGTCGGACAACGCCATCCCGCTTCCCGAACTGTTCGCTCGGAGCGCAAGGTACGAGGGCCTTGGCGGGGCCGCGCAGGGCCCGGCGCGGGGCCCGCGCCGGCCCCTATGCCGAAGGGCCCGTACGCGGCTGCGCACGGGCCCTTCGGGCACTGCTCGGGGTGCTTCGGGCAGAGGCTCCGAAGGCCTTACTTGGCCTCGTCCTCGACGACCTCGGCGTCACCGTCGACGGCGGCCTCGACGGTCTCGGTCGCCTGCTCCTCGTCCTCGTCGGACAGGTCGACGACCTCACCGTTGGTGTCGGTGACCTTGGCGGCCTCGACGACGACCGCGAGGGCCTTGCCGCGGGCGACCTCGCCGACCAGCATCGGGACCTGGCCACCCTCGACGACCGCCTGGGCGAACTGGTCGGGGGACATGCCGGAGGAGGCGGCGCGGCGCATGAGGTGCTCGGTGAGCTCCTCCTGGTCGACGCCCAGCTTCTCCTTGTTGACCAGGGCGTCCAGGACGAACTGGGTCTTGATGCCCTTGACCGCCTGCTCCTTGGTCTCGGCGTCGAACTCCTCGACCGTCTTGCCCTGGAACTCCAGGTACTTCTCGATGGTCAGGCCCATCTGGCCGAGCTGGTGGTGCTCCAGGTTGTGCTTGCGGGTGTTGACCTCGTCCTCGAGCAGCTTCTCGGGGATCGGCACCTCGACGAGCTCCAGCAGCTTCTCCAGGACGCGCTCCTGGGCCTGCGTGGCCTGGTCGTACTGCTTCATGTTCTCGAGGCGCTTGCGGCTGTCGGCCTTGAGGTCCTCGATGGTGTCGAACTCGCTCGCCAGCTGGGCGAACTCGTCGTCCAGCTCCGGCAGCTCACGGGCGGAGACCTTGGTGACCTTGACGGTGACCTCGGCGTCCTTGCCCTCGGCGGAGCCGCCCTTCAGCTGGGAGGTGAAGGTGGCCTCGCCACCGGCCTCCAGGCCCTTCACGGCCTCGTCGATGCCTTCGAGCAGCTCGCCCGAGCCGATGGTGTACGAGACGTCGGAGGCGACGCCGTCGGGCAGCACCTCGCCGTCGACCTTGGCCTCGAGGTCGATGGTGACGACGTCACCCTCGGCGGCGGCGCGCTCGACGTCCTTGGTGGACGCGAAGCGGCTGCGCAGCTGCTCGACCGACTTCTCGACGTCCTCGTCCGAGACCTCGACCGCGTCGACCTCGACCTCGATGCCGGAGTAGTCCGGGATCTCGATCTCGGGACGCACGTCGACCTCGGCGGTGAAGGCCAGCAGCTCGCCGTCCTTCAGCTCGGTGATGTCGACCTCGGGCTGACCCAGCGGGTTCAGGTCGGCCTCGTTGACCGCCTCGGTGTAGAACTTCGGGAGCGCGTCGTTGACGGCCTCCTCCAGCACCGCACCGCGGCCGAAGCGCTGGTCGATGACGCGGGCAGGGATCTTGCCCTTGCGGAAGCCCTTCACCGTGACCTGCTGGTTGATCTTCTTGTACGCCGCGTCGAGGCTGTCCTTGAGCTCCTCGAAGGGCACCTCAACAGTGAGCCGAACCCGAGTCGGGTTCAGGGTCTCCACGGCGCTCTTCACGGTTTGGTCTCCTTGTGGCTGACTGCTGGGGTCTCTGCTGTCGCTGCGATTCAGCGGTTCAGCGGATCGGGCCCGGTACATCAGACACACGGGCACGCAGCTTGCATAGTAACCGCAAGCGGCAATCAGCCCACAACGCGATCTTGCAAACGCGATCTTGTTGGTCGGGGTGGCCGGATTCGAACCGACGACCTTCCGCTCCCAAAGCGGACGCGCTACCAAGCTGCGCCACACCCCGTCGGTGCGACACGTAGGGTACATGCCCGGAGACGCTCCGATGCACGGAGTTTCCCGACCTGTTTTCGACGGCTCCGCGCGCCGGGCCCGAAAGTGGTGTGCGCCGGCCCTGAACGACCCGCTAGGATGCTGTCCGTGCCGCGGTCCCCGTGACCTGCGGCGCGTGCGTTGCGGGTGTAGCTCAATGGTAGAGCACTAGTCTTCCAAACTAGCTACGCGGGTTCGATTCCCGTCACCCGCTCTGAAGCACGAAGGGCCAGGTCAGAGGATGTTTCCTCGACCTGGCCCTTCGTCGTTCCCGGGGTCCGTGATCAGCCCGCCGTGCCCCCTGCGTGCCCCGGACCGGTGGGGCGGGAAGGGGGGTGGGGTAGGAGCTGCACGAGGTCGCGGAGCCCGTGGGATCGGCGCACTCTTCTGAGCCACCCCCCGTGGCCGCGTCGTACCGTCGTGCGGTGCCAGGCCGGCCCAACGTCGGGAAGGGTAGGAGGGGGCACTGACAGTGGGGCTCGTCCTCCGTGGGCGGTGGGGGTGTCGGTTCGATTCCCGGCAGCTGTTCGCGAGGGTTCGGGGGCAGGTCAGAGGATGTTTCCTCCGGCCGGTCCCGATGCGTCCCCGGGGGCTGTGAAGTGGCCCCGTCGTGGTGGGCTGGGATAGTGGGGGGAGAGGGTCGGATCCGGGCGGGAGTCGTTCTCCCGGCTGCGGAGGCCGGTGGCAGGGCTGTTGGTCGTACTCATCGGCGCGCCGATCCTCGACACCATCCCAGCCGCCGCGCGGTTGATCGCGGCGGCGCCCAGAGCCGCTCGCCCGTGGTGGGCGGACGTGTACCGGCCGTCCGGCGTGAGCGTCGGGGCCGATCAAGACCATCACCGAAGCGTGAGAGGGGTGACCATGTCGTTCACCCGTACCCGGGCAGCAGCGGTCGGCGCCGCCTGTGCCCTGTTCGCCGTCGTCGGCGTCACCAGTACCAGCGCCGCGCCCGCGTCCCCGCCCTCCGTCGCGTCGAGCGTGACGGCCGAGACCACGGAAGTCCACATCAAGGACTTCAAGTTCAACCCCTCGACCTTGACGGTCAAACCCGGCACGAAGGTCACCGTGGTCAACGAGGACTCGACTCCGCACACCCTGACCGCGTCCGACGGCTACGCCTTCGACACCGGCACCATCGACGCCGGCAAGTCCGGCAGCTTCACCGCGCCGTCCAAGGTCGGCCAGTACCCGTTCGTCTGCTCCTTCCACCCGCAGATGACGGGAACGCTCACCGTCAAGTGACGTCGCACCTTCGTCGTACGCGTGCCGAGTGAGACCGACGGCCCCTGACCACCGATCCCCGTCAGGGGCCGTCGCGCGGAGGGGGCTAGAGCTTGATGTTCGCGATCATCGTCGCCAGGGAGTTCAGGAACCGGTTCACGTCGTCCGCGATCGAGCTCGACGCGAGGAAGAAGCCGAAGAGGGCGGCGACGATGGCGGGGCCCGGCTTGATGTGGTTGCCGCGGATCAGCACCACCAGGATGACCGCCAACAGAACCACCACTGACAGCGAAATGGCCACTACTGATCACACCTTCGGTCGTCCCCTGGTCGGCCCGGGGCGCACGGCCAAGCACACCCCCACATGGACCATCCTCCCACCAACCGGCCCCGCCTATCCGCGTCGTGACGAATCACCATCGTTCCGTTTGTGCGCTCAGGGGGCGGTGAGGCCCAGGAGGGAGCGGACATACGCGTACTTCGCGGACAGACGGTCGCGGGTGGCGGCGTCCAGGACGGAGAGGCGGGCCGGGTCGGCGTTGTGGGCGAGGTCGGCCTCCTTCACCAGGAGCGCGCCGGGGGTGGCCAGGATGCGGGCCGTGTACTCCTCGACCGGTTCGCCGGGGCGCTTGGTGACCGCGAGGACCATGTCCTTCACCGACTGCGGGAGGGCGGCGGAATCCAGCCAGGTGAGGCTGAGGGCCTCGTCCTCGATCGAGTCGTGGAGCCAGGCCGCCGCCTGCTGTTCGGGGCTGCCGCCGCGCACCCGGACGCCCTCGGCCACGGCCGCGAGGTGCTCGGCGTACGGGCGGCCGGCCTTGTCGGTCTGGCCCTCGTGCGCGCCGCGGGCGAGGGCCTCGATCTCGAGGAGGGTCAGGGGAGCCGCCGTCATGTGAGGTCCTTCGCTGCCGTACGGAGGGCCTCGGCGGCCCGGCGTACATCCGCTTGTGTGGTACGCCAGTTGGAGAACGCGGCGCGCAGGGCGGGGGTTCCCGCGTGGACGGTCGGGGTGAGGAAGACCTCGGAGGCGACCGCTTCCCGGAGGGTCGTCAGGCGGGCCGGGGTGGGGGCTTCGGCGAGGGTGAAGCAGACGACGTTGAGGCGGACCGGGGCGAGGAGGCGGAAGGCGGGGTCCTGGGAGAGGTGCTCGGCCAGGGCTCCGGCGCAGGCGATGTCGCGTTCGACGATCTCGCGGTGACCCCGGCGGCCGTAGGCGCGGAGCGTGAACCAGGCGGCGAGGGCCCGCAGCCGGTGCGAGTTCTCCGGGGTGAGGTGGACGAGGTCGGGGTGTTCGCCGAGGGGGCCCAGGTAGGCGGCGGAGTTGGCGAAGACGCGGGTCTGGAGGTCGCGGCGGCGGGTGAACTGGACGGCGCTGTCGTAGGGGACGTTGAGCCACTTGTGGAGGTCGACGCAGACGGAGTCGGAGGCGTCGAGGCCTTCGGTGAGGTGGGCGTGGTCCGGCGAGAGGGCGGCGAAGGCGCCGAAGGCGGCGT
Organism: Streptomyces sp. NPDC001717; assembly: GCF_042892775.1. Taxonomy (NCBI): domain Bacteria; kingdom Bacillati; phylum Actinomycetota; class Actinomycetes; order Kitasatosporales; family Streptomycetaceae; genus Streptomyces; species Streptomyces sp. NPDC001717. The sequence continues at coordinate 240,099 of NZ_JBIAUK010000009.1, forward strand.
CGGTGTGGAGCCAGAAGTCGTGGCGTTCGCGGAGGGCGGCGATCGCGCGGAGGTCGTCGAAGTCGACGGTGTTGACGGTGCCCGCGTTGGCCACGACCACGGCCGGGCCGGTGGTGTCGGCGAGGGCCCGGTCGAGGGCGGCGGGGTCGACGGCCTCCCGGTCGGGGAGGGTCGGGACCTGGACGAGGGCGTTGCGGCCCAGGCCGAGGATCGACAGGGCCTTGGCGATGGAGGAATGGGGGGCGCCGGAGAGGACCCGTACGGGGCCCAGGGCGGCGGCGCCGTCGTCGGACGGGGAGACGCCGAGGCGTTCGCCGAGCCATTCGCGGGCGATCGCGAGGCCGGTGGTGTTGGACATCGTGGCGCCGCTGACGAAGGTGCCGGTGTGGGCGTCCGAGAGGCCGAAGAGTTCGCGGAGCCAGGCGGTGGTTTCGCGTTCCAGGTCCTGGCCGGCGCCGTCGAGGGCGGAGTTGGAGTTCTGGTCGTGCGCGGCGGTCAGCCAGTCCCCCGCGAGGGCGGCCGGGGTGGCGCCGCCGGTGACGAAGCCGAGGTAGCGGGGGCCGGCGGAGGCCGACAGGCGCGGCTCCCACCGCTCGCGGAAGGCGGCGAGGGCCGCTTCCGTGCCGTCCCCGTGGTCGGGGAGGGGCTCGGGGGCGTTCGGTGTCCCGGCGGGCGGTACGACGGGACGCGCTTCCAGCGTCGCGAGGGCGTCGGCCGCGGCGCGGCGGGTGGCTTCGAGCAGTTCGGGGAGCCGGGCGAGGTCTGCGGCGAGCGTGCGGTCCATGGGGGCACGGTATGCGCCGCCGGGGGCTCGGGGGCGGGCCAATCGGACACGAGTGGCCCACCTGCCGGGGCGTGCCGCGCCGCCGCGGTCGGGGTCGGGGTCGGGGTCGGGGTCGGGGTCGGGTGTGCGGTGGTCGCCCCCGCAGGGCGTGCCGTGGGTGCCGCTGCGTGGAGCCGGTCCCCTACCCGCCCGCCGTTCCCCCGGGGCTCACACGCCGGCGAGGCTGGAAGACCCCCGCCCGACGGGCCTGAGGGTGGGCGGGGCGGGGGCGGTCGTAGGGTCGGGGCATGGTGCGCACGGGGTGGATACGGGGAGTTGTCGTGGCCGGGGTGCTCGTGGGGGTGGCGGGGTGTACGACGCCACCGGCGCCGCGGGCCGCGCCCGGGCCGACGGGCGTGCCGGTCGGGAGGCCTGCGGGAACGCCCGCGCCGCCGCCGGTGCGACCGGAGCAGGTGACGCCGTCGCGGCAGGTGGCGCCGTCGGAGGAGGGGCCTTGTCCCGAAGGCGGGGTACGGCTCGTCGAAGGGGACGGGGACGCGGCGATGGGCCTGCGGGTGGCGGAGGTCCGGCTGGTCAACTGCGGCGCGCAGCCGTACGTACTGGAGGGCTACCCCCGGCTTTCGCTGCGGGACGACAGGAACGACCCGGTGGAGGTGACCGTCCAGCACGGGGCGGAGGGCATCACCACCGGGGTGCCGAACGTGGACGCGCCGCCGGAGCCGGTGACGCTCGCGCCGGGGCAGGCCGCCTACGTGCCGATGGTGTGGCGCAATCTCGTCACCGACCTCTCCGTGCCCGCCGTGTCGGCGCGGGCCGTGGAGATCGAGCCGCGGTCCGGTGCGCCCCGTCTGTGGCTCCGGCTGCGACTGCCGGTGGACCTGGGGAACACCGGGAAGCTGGGGATCGGCCCGTGGACGGCGGTGGCCCGGTGATCGTGTGGCTGAACGGGCCCTTCGGGGGCGGGAAGACGCAGACCGCGTACGCGTTGCACCGGCGGCTGCCGGGGAGCGTGGTGTGCGATCCGGAGCACGTCGGGTTCGGCCTGCACCGGATGACGCCGGCGGCGTTGCGCGGGGACTTCCAGGACCTGCCCGCATGGCGGCAGGGGGTGTTCGAGGTGCTGGACCTGGCGGCCGCGCGGCACCCGGGGGTGGTCCTGGTGCCGATGACCGTCACGGAGCCGGCGTACTTCGCGGAAACGGTGGGCCGGCTGCGGGAACGGGGTCACGACGTACGGCACTTCGCGCTGTTGGCGGAGCGGGAGACCGTGCTGCGGAGGCTGCGCGAGCGGGGGCTGGGCCGGGGGCTGAAGCGGGAGAGCTTCGCGGTGGCCCGGCTGGACGGGTGCCTGGCGGCGCTCCGGGAACCGGAGTTCGCGGAGCACCTGGTGACCGACCGGCTGACGGTGCCGCAGGTCGCCGACCGGATCGGCGCCTCGGCGGGCCTGAACCTCGCCCCGGACCCCGACGGGCCCCTGCGGGGGCGGCTGCGGCGGGCCCTGGTCGGGGTGCGCCACATCCGCTTCGACTAGGACGCCCCCGCCGGAGCACCACTAGGCCGCCGCGGCTCTCGTGTGGGTCGGGGCCGTGAGGGTGGTCATCCGGGCGGCGATCGTCGTGGCCGGGCTGCGCGGGAGGCGGTCGGCGATGAGGCCGTCGGCGAGGAAGAGCACCTGGTCGGCGTGGGCCGCGGCGGCCGGGTCGTGCGTGACCATGACGATCGTGGCGCCGAGGGAGTCGACGGCGGACCGCAGCAGGCCGAGCACTTCCGCGGCGGTGGTGGTGTCCAGGGCGCCCGTGGGCTCGTCGGCGAAGACCACGTCGGGGCGGGTGACCAGGGCCCGGGCGATGGCGACGCGCTGCTGCTGGCCGCCGGAGAGTTCGGCGGGGCGGCGGCCCCCCTTGCCCTCCAGGCCGACGCGGGCCAGCAGGTCGGCGGCCCGGGCCCGGTCCTGGCGTCCGCCGGCGAGCCGCATCGGGAGCAGCACGTTCTGCTCGACGGTGAGGGAGGGCAGGAGGTTGAAGGCCTGGAAGACGAAGCCGAGGCGGCTGCGGCGGAGTTCGGTGAGCTCGTTCTCGTCCAGTCCGGTGATCTCGGTGCCGCCGAGGCGGACGGAGCCCGCGGTGGGGAGGTCGAGTCCCGCGGCGCACTGGAGGAAGGTGGACTTCCCCGAGCCGGAGGGCCCCATCACGGCGGTGAAGCTGCCGCGCGGCAGGCTGAGGTCGATCCCGCGCAGCGCCTGGACGGTGGCGGCGCCGCGGCCGTACTCGCGGCGTACGCCGCGGAGCTCGACGGCGGCGGTGGTGGTGGCCGTGGCGGTGGTGTCGTACGCGTCGGGCGACGCCTGCGCCGGGCCGTCGTTGCGCTGCCTGCTCCGTCGGAGCCCCATGGTGTGCCGCCTTCCGTACCGCGTGCCGTCGTGTCCGTGTCGTCGTCCCAGACGCTACGGATCACCGCGCGGGCCCGACATGGCGCGACCCGGCGGACGGGGGGTGGGGCAAACCCCACCCCGGTCAGGGGGAGCGGCGGATCAGGAGGAGGGCCCTGTCGTCGTTGACGTCCTTCGCCACCTTTTCGATCAGGTGCCACGTGGCACCTTCCCAGCCCGCCGCGACATAGCGGTCCGCCTCGCCCGTCAGACGGTCGATGCCCTCGCTGATCTCGCGGTCCGCCGTCTCGACCAGGCCGTCGGTGAAGAGCATCAGGACGTCGCCCCGGCGCAGGTTGCCGCGGGCGGGGGTGAACTCCGCGCCGTCGTAGACGCCCAGGAGGGGGCCTTCGCCGGTCTTCTCCTGCCAGCGACCCGTACCCGCGGAGAGCTGGAGCGCGGGGAGGTGCCCGGCGGAGAGGAGTTCGTAGTCGCCCGTCTCCAGGTCCAGGACGAGGTGGATGGAGGTGGCGAAGCCCTCCTCCCAGTCCTGGCGGAGCAGGTACCCGTTGGCGGCGGGCAGGAAGCCGTGCGGGGGCAGGGCGCCCAGGAGGCCGCCGAAGGCGCCCGAGAGGAGGAGCGCCCGGGAGCCCGCCTCCATGCCCTTGCCGGAGACGTCGGTCAGGACGATCTCCAGGGTCCGGCCGCCGTTCGTCCGGGCCGCGACCACGAAGTCGCCGGAGAAGGACTGGCCGCCCGCCGGCCGCAGGGCCATCTCGCGGTGCCAGCCGCGCGGCAGGGCGGGCAGCTTGCTCTGGACGCGGATGCGTTCGCGCAGGTCGAAGAGCATGGTGCCGCCCCTCCGCCACGGCACGCCGACGCGGCTGCGGAACTGGGCGATGACCAGGCCGAAGAACCCGCACGCCGCCACCACCAGGACGGTGCCGGGGGTGACCCGGGCGGGCCCCTGGGTGTACGGGCCGAGGACCAGGGCCTCGACGATCAGCGCGGCGGCGGACGCCGCGTAGAGGGCCAGGAGGCTCGCGGGGCGCAGCAGCAGGCCGCCGGCGACGATCGGCAGGACGAGGGCGGACGGCGAGAACCAGACGGGCAGCATCATCGTGCCGCAGGCGATCGCGGGGACGGTGAGCAGCAGCCCGACGAAGGCGAGCCAGTCGGAGGCGTCGCCGCGGAAGTAGTCGACGGCGGATTTGCGCAGGGCGGTACGGGCCCGGTGCGACAGCATGCGCGCCCGGGCCGTGAGCGTCTCCACACGTGCTCCGGCCATTGCTTCGGGACCCTATCCATGTCGGCTGTGTGTGCGCAGGGGTACCCCCGCACCGAGGGACTTTCGCCGCTCGAAAACATGTCGACTGGGGCGTAATGCCCTGGTAAGGATGGCCATATGGCTCTTGAGACGCGCGTATTGCAGGTCGATGAGTGGGATGTCTGGTACGACCACCTTGAACTGGCGTTCGGCGGAGTGCCCGAATCCCCCGCGGAGCGGAAGCTCTACCGGCGACTGACGGAGACGGAGCGGTCGCTGGGCGTCTGGGACGGTCCGGTCTGCGTGGCCTCGGCGGGTGCCTTTACCTTCCGTCTCTCCGTCCCCGGTGGCGCGCTCGTCCCGGCGGCGGGCGTCACGATGGTGGGCGTCTCCCCCACCCACCGCCGGCGCGGGATCCTGACCTCGCTCATGCGCCGCCAATTGGACGACATCCGGGCGGGTGGCGAACCGCTCGCCGTGCTGACGGCCTCGGATCCGGCGATCTACGGGCGCTTCGGATACGGCACCGCGACCTACGCCCTGTCCGTGGACATCGACACGACCCGTGTACGACTTTCCGTACCGCTGGGGACGGACGGGGTGACGGTACGTCTGGCCGATCCCCTGGCCGTACTGGACGACTGCGAGCGGGTGTACGCGGAGCTGCTCGCGGGCCGCCCGGGCATGCCCGCCCGCCGGCCGGGCTGGGAGCACCTGCCGCTGCTGGACGCGCCGGCCATGCGGGACGGCGGGTCGCCGCTCAAGTGCGTGGTGGCCGAGCGGGAGGGCGCGGGCGGTGGGGTGGTCGGGTACGCCCGTTATCGGGTGAAGCCGGAGTGGGACCTGTCCGGTTCCGACGGCAAGGTCGAGGTGACCGACATCGACGCGCTCGATCCGGCGGCGTACGCGGCGCTGTGGCGCTACCTGTTCGGGATCGACCTGACGTGGACGGTACGGGCGCACCGGCGGCCGGTGGACGATCCGGTGCTGCACCTGGTGAGCGACGTACGGAGGTCGCGGCCCGGCGTGCGGGACTCGCTGCACGTGCGGCTGGTGGACCTGCCGGCGGCGCTCGAAGCGCGGACGTACGGGGCCGCGATGGACGTGGTGATGGAGGTCGAGGACGCGTTCTGCCCGTGGAACGCGGGGCGGTGGCGGGTGGTCGCCGACGCCAAGGGCGCCGCGTGCGTGACGCGCAGCGAGGAGCCGGCGGAGCTTCGGCTGTCGGTGCGCGAGCTGGGTGCCGCCTACCTCGGTGGGATCACCCTCACGTCGCTGGCCGGGGCCGGGCGGGTCGCCGAACTGCGGCCGGGGGCGGTGCGGGAGGCTTCGCGGGCCTTCGCCGGCGACGTGGCCCCCTGGCTCCCGCACGGCTTCTAGCCGGCGCCGTCAGCGTCGCTGACAGGTCGGGCACCAGAAGAGGTTGCGGGTGGCGAGGTCGGCGGTGCGGATCTCGCCCCCGCAGATGTGGCAGGGCATGTTCGCCCTGCGGTAGACGTACACCTCGCCGCCGTGGTCGTCCACCCTCGGCGGGCGGCCCATCGCCTCGGGGAGGTGCTCGTCACGGACGGTGTCGATGCGGTTGTTGCGTACGCCCTCCCGCATCAGGGCGGCCAGGTCCGCCCACATGGCGTCCCATTCCGTACGGGTGAGGTCCTTGCCCAGCCGGTACGGGTCGATGCCGTGCCGGAAGAGGACCTCGGCGCGGTACACGTTGCCGATGCCCGCGACCACCTTCTGGTCCATGAGCAGCGCGGCGACGGTGGTGCGGGAGCGGGAGATGCGGGCCCAGGCGCGGTCCGGGTCGTCGGACGGGCGCAGCGGGTCCGGGCCGAGCCGGTCGTGTATCGCCTTCTTCTCCCCCTCGCCGATCAGCTCGCAGGCGGTGGGGCCGCGCAGGTCGGCGTAGTGGGATTCGTTCAGCAGGCGCAGTCGGACCGTGTCGGTCGCGGGCGGTGCCGGGGCGGGGCCGAAGCCGAGTTTGCCGAAGAGGCCCAGGTGGATGTGGATCCAGGCGTCGCCGAGCTCCAGGAAGAGGTGCTTGCCGTGCGCCTCGGCACTCTCCAGCTCGCGCCCGTCGAGCAGGGCCGCGCTCTCGGCGAAGCGGCCCTGCGGGCTGCTGACCCGGACCGGGCGGGCGGCGAACCGCTCGGCGTGGTCCTGCGCGAGGCGGTGGATCGTATGCCCCTCGGGCACTGCGTGCTCCTCGAAGTCGTCAAAGGAAACGGCCGTGGGGGCCCCGGGGGGCGGGGGGCGGCGGGGGGGGGGGGGGGGCCCGGGGGGGGGGGGGGGGGGGGGGGGGGGGGGGGGGGCGGGGGGGGGGGGGGGGGGGGGGGGGGGGGGGGGGGGGGGGGGGGGGGGGGGGGGGTCGGGTGTGCGGTGGTCGCCCCCGCAGGGCGTGCCGTGGGTGCCGCTGCGTGGAGCCGGTCCCCTACCCGCCCGCCGTTCCCCCGGGGCTCACACGCCGGCGAGGCTGGAAGACCCCCGCCCGACGGGCCTGAGGGTGGGC